>NZ_JBSFYC010000044.1:0-63112 GCF_053595675.1 Streptomyces sp. NPDC002446
CGGAGGGGTAGGGGTTTCGGACGTAAAGCGAAGCAGTCCGAAACCCCTACCCCGGAGGACCGTCACCGGCAGCCGAACAGCCCCGCGCAGCGGCACCGCCCGCCGCAGGCGAACCACGCGCAACCCCCACGGCGGGAAAGCCGAAAACGTGGGCAGCCAGCCAAGGCGCAGCGGAACGGCCAACAACATCGGCCCACATAGAAAGCAAGCCGAGCGCAGCGTTTAGGCTACGACTCATGCGCCTCCCCCTCTTCCCGCTGAACTCGGTGCTGTTCCCGGGGCTCGTACTCCCGCTGAACGTCTTCGAGGCGCGGTACCGGGCGATGATGCGCGACCTGAGCGCGGCGCCCGAGGAGGAGCGCCGCTTCGCGGTGATCGCGATCCGCGACGGCCGGGAGGTGGCGCCCACCGCCCAGGGCATGCCGGACGCCACGCTGCCGTCCGAGGGCGGCCCCGCGGCGGGCTTCGGCGACGATCCGCTGCAGGCGTTCCACTCGGTGGGCTGCATCGCGGACGCGGCGACCATCCGGCCGAAGTCGTCCGCCGAGGACTCCGGCTACGAGGTCCTGGCCACCGGCACCACCCGCTTCCGGCTGCTGTCGGTGGACACCTCCGGGCCGTATCTGACGGGCGAGCTGGAGGAGCTGGAGGAGGACCAGGGGGAGGGCGCGGGCGCGCTCGCCTCCGGGGTCGTACGGGCCTTCCGTACGTACCAGAAGCGGCTGGCCTGGGCGAACGAGCGGACGCTGTCGAGCGGGCAGGACCTGCCGGCCGATCCGTCGGTGCTGTCGTACCTCGTCGCGGCCGCGGCCGTGCTGGACGTCCCCGCCAAGCAGCGGCTGCTGGAGGCGCCCGACACCGCCGGCCGCCTGGGACAGGAGCTGAAAGTCCTTCGCCAGGAGTCGGCGCTGCTCGGTAAGCTCCCGTCGCTGCCCGCCGTGGATCTCACCCGGCAGCCGACCAGCCCCAACTGACGCAAGGCACGAAGACGTTGGCGAAGAAGCCCAAGAAGTCCGGTGGTACGCCCGCGACGGTGGCGCTCACCGCGTCCGGTGTCCCGTTCACGGTGCACGCCTATGAGCACGATCCGGCCGCTCCCTCGTACGGCGCGGAGGCCGCCGAGGCCCTCGGCATCCCGGCCGACCAGGTGTTCAAGACGCTGCTGGCGGATGTCGACGGCACCTTGACGGTCGCCGTGGTGCCGGTGTCGGGGTCCTTGGACCTCAAGGCGCTGGCGGCCGCGGTGGGCGGCAAGCGGGCCGCGATGGCCGATCCGGCGGCGGCCGAGCGCAGTACCGGTTATGTCCTCGGCGGGATCTCGCCGCTGGGGCAGCGCAAGCGGCTGCGTACGGTCGTGGACGCCTCGGCCGAGGGCCGGCCGACGGTGTGTGTCTCGGCGGGGCGGCGGGGGCTGGAGGTCGAGCTGGCGCCGGCGGATCTGGTGGCGCTGACCGGCGCCCGGGTGGCGCCGATCGCGCGCGGCTGAGGGCCTGCGCGGGGCGGCCGGTGCGCGGCCGCCCCGGCCGCCGGTGTCGCGGGTCAGGCCGTCGTCGGCGGCTGCGGCCCGTGGTGGTCCTGCCCGCCGGGGTGGCCGTACGGGTCGTGGAGTCCGGACCAGTCCGGCGCCGGCGGCTCCGGGTCGCGGGGGCCGAAGAGACCGGTCAGCGCCAGCTGCGTGAGCATCGCGGCGATCGGCCAGGCCAGCAGCGCGCCCTTCGCCTGCAGCCGCAGCGGGCCCTCGAAGGTCACACCGGGGCCGACCTGCCTGGCGTGCGCGACCACGTCCGGGGTGGGGCCCAGCCACATGCCGGTCAGCCAGCCCAGGCCCGCGCCGAGCAGCCCGCCCAGGACCAGCGCCACGACCAGCGGGATCCCGCCGCGCCGGCGGAAGAGGAAGACCACGGCCGCGCTGAGCACCCCGAAGGCCAGGGAGAGCAGCACGAAGGTGCCGTCCGCGCCGATCGCCTCCTCCCCCTCGGTGTTCTTCAGATAGACGTTGCGGGCGTCCGAGACCAGCCCGACGTGCGGCGCGAGCCAGTTCCACAGCACGCCGAGCAGCACGCCGCTCACCGCGACCACGAGCGCGATCACCACGCCCTCGCGCAGCTCGCGCAGCAGCTCGGGACGGCCCGGGCCGTCGTCGCCGGCGGCGGCGTGCAGGGGCGCGGGCGCGGCCTGCGGGTACTGCGGCTCTTCGGGCGGTTGGTTTCCGGATGGCGTCAGCGGTGCGGTCACCCCGTCATCGTGCCAGGTGGGGCCGGGGGGACCGGAAGCAGGACGCCCGTTCGGGCCGACGGCACCGGTCACCGGGTCGCCGCCCTGCGGTACGCCCAGGTCGCGATGGCCAGCGAGAGCACACCGACGGCCGCGCAGACGCCCAGGTCGGCGGCGACCATCGCCCAGTCGGGGTGCGGGTCGAAGCTGCGCGCCAGCGCCTCCACGCCGTAGGTCGAGGGCAGCAGATCGCGGGTCCAGCCGACCACCTCGGGCATCCGCCCGGCCGGCAGCACCCCCAGCAGCAGCGCCGCCGACATGCCCAACTGGCCGCAGAGCGTGGCGAGTTCGGGGCGCGGTGCGAGCAGTCCGAGGGCCGCGCCGAGGCCGGCCAGCGCGGCGCCGGCCAGCGGGAGCACGGCGGCCAGCACCCAGAGGTGGGCCATCGGCAGCTGGAAGAGCACACAGCCGGTGACGGCGGTGACGATCGTCCCGGGCACGGTGAAGGAGGCGTAGGCGGCGGCCGCACCGAGCACCACGGCGGCCGGCGGGACCGGCAGCGTCGCGTAGTGGTCGAGCCCGCCGCCGGCCCGTAGCTGGCCGAAGTACTGGGCGAGCAGGTTGAGCGCCACGAAGGCGACGACCAGCACGCTGGAGCCGGAGACCACGGACCGCGCCGCCTCGCCGTCGTCGACCACCCCGCGCAGCAGGACCATGATCCCGATGGACTGGAAGGTGGCGACGAACAGCAGCGGGATCCGTGCGACCCGGGCCCGGGAGAGCTGGGCGCGGTAGACGGCGCCGAGCGCGGGCAGCAGGCGGGCGCGCGGCGCCAGCGGGGCGGCCCCGTCCTCGGACCACGCCGCGGCGCCCGGGGCCGCCCCGGCCACCGCCTGCGCGGGAACCACACTCACACCGCCACCCGGCCTTCCTCGCTGCCCGTGCAGCACTCGATACGTCCGCCGGTCCCGCGGTGTTCACCGCGCCCGGCACCTCCGCGGTGCCCGATACGTCCACTCACGCCTTGACCAGCCCTTCGCCCCGCCCGCCCAGGGCCAGACTGCAATCCTCCGGGGGACAACCCCCGGACCCCCGGCCGCCAGCCGCGTCCGCTCACGCCTTGACCAGCCCTTCGCCCCGCCCGCCCAGCGCCAGGTACACGTCCTCCAGGCTGGGCGTGGCGAGTGTGAAGTCGTCGAGGGCCGCGAAGGCGGGGCCCGCGGTCACCGCGGCCACGGCGGAGCGGGCCCGGTCGGCGGGGAGGCGGAGGGTCCAGCGGCGGCCGGAGGTGCGGGCGGCGGCTTCGAGGGCGGCGACCTCGGGGACGTCCAGCGGGGGGCGGTCGCGCCAGACCAGTTCCAGCCGTACCTCGTCGCTCACCATGTCCTTCAGCCCGCCGGGCGTGTCGCAGGCGATGACCCGGCCCCGGTCGATCACCGCGACCCGGTCGAGCACGCTCTCGGCCTCCAGGACGTTGTGGGTCACCAGCACCACCGTGACCCCGCGCTCGGCCCGGCGCCGGTCCACCGCGGCCCAGACGGCGCGCCGGGCGACCGGGTCCATGCCGGTGGTCGGCTCGTCCAGCACCAGCAGCGGCCGCTCGCCGATCAGCGCGGTGGCCACGCAGGCCAGCCGCCGCTGCCCGCCGGACAGCTTCTTCAGCGCCCGGCCGGCGATCTCCGCCAGGCCCAGCTCGTCGATCACCGCGTCCCGCTCGGCGCGTGCCTCGCGGGCCCCCAGGCCGCGCAGCCGGCCGGTGGTCTCCACGGCGAGGGCGACCGTCATCTCGTCCAGCGCGGTGGACTCCTGCCCCAGGTAGCCGAGGAGCCGGGCGGCCCGCTCGGGGTGGCGCACCAGGTCGTGGCCGAGTACGGCGATGCTGCCGGAGTCCGGGCGCAGCAGTCCGGTCAGCTGGCGCACCAGGGTGGACTTGCCGGCGCCGTTGGGGCCGAGCAGTCCGAAGATCTCGCCGCGGCGCACGTCCAGGGTGATGCCGTCGTTGGCCCGTACGGCGGGCGCCTGTGCCGCCCCGCGGCGCCCGCGCACCGCGGGGTACGTCTTGACCAGGTCCCGCACGGCGCACACCGGCACGCCGCGCTCCGCCTGTTTTGCGCCCGTCCTCACGAGCTACGAGGGTACGCGTCCTCGGCCCGCCCCCGGCCCGCGGGGCACCGGCGGGCGAGCCGGACGGCGGGCGTCAGTCGCCGATCGGCGCGTGCTCGGCGGCCGTGCGCAGATCGACCTCGCGCCAGAATCCGGCCCGGATCGCATAGCGGTCGTGCTCGTCGATCTGGTCGTCCTTGTGGGCGAGCAGCCCGAAACGGGCGGCGTAGCGCAGCAGTTCGCCGTCGATGCGGTGCGGGATGCGCGGGTACTCCGTCGACAGCTGCTGCAGATGCGCCGGGTCGGAGAGCCGCTCGGTCCAGCGGCGGGCGAAGACCTGGCCGACCTCGAAGGGGTCGCCGCTGACGGCGGTGATGTCCTCCTCGCGGTCGGCCCAGCGCTGCTCGGCGCTGGTGAGCTGGGCGAGGGTGGGCAGTCCCGCGGTCTCGGAGGGTTCGCCGACCGGGCCGCCGCGCTCGACCCAGCCCTTGTCGGACGACCAGCGCAGTGTGGCGCTCGCCGCGGGCTGGGACTGCTGGCCGGCCGCGCGGTCCCGGCCGAGCCCGGCCAGGTCCTTGGGGGTGGGGACGCCCCGCCCGGCGGTGGCGCCCGGCTCGGCGGCGGCCTGCCCGTCACCGTCGACGCCGGCCGCGGGCCCCGCCCCGTTGGAGCCGTTGCGCTCGTGCGCCCGGTCGGCCGGATCCGGGCCGGAGGCGGCGGCCGCGGCGGCCGCGACCGCGGACTCGGGCAGCGGTGCGGAGAGGATCGCGGCGATCTCGGGGCGGGGTACCGGCGGCGGGGCGCAGGGTCCGCCGAGCTCCTTGGCGCGCACCGCGCGGGTGATCCAGGCGCGGTCCAGCACCCGTCTCTCATCGGCCTCGGCGACCAGGTCCTCGGACTGGTTGTAGTCGCCGTCGGCGGCCTGTACGGCCCACAGGTGGACGGCGACGCCGTGTTCCTTCGCCGACATCAGGCCGGGCAGCAGATCGCCGTCGCCGGTGACCAGGACGATGTCGGAGCAGGCGCGGTTGCGGGCGAGCTCGGTCAGCTCGGCGTGCATGGCGGCGTCCACGCCCTTCTGCGCCCAGCGGCCGTCGCTGCGGGTCAGGGCGCCCAGCCGGACGGTGACCCGGGGCATCACGCGCAGTCTGCGGTGCTCGGGCTGCGGGACGCGGTCGGGGGCGCCGTCGAACCAGTAGATCCGCAGCAGCGGGCGTTCGGTGTCCGCCTCGGCGCGCTGGCGCAGGCCCTGGATGAGGGCGGCGTGATCGACGGTGATCCGGGAACGGGCGGGCTCTCCGGCGAGCAGACTCGCGGCGGCGCCGAGCAAATACCCGGCGTCCACCAGGACGACGCAGCGATCCACGTTCCACCCTCTTCCCTGAGGTGCTGAAAGTCCGGTCGCCCCCCGCTCGGCCCGTGGCACGAGTTCCCTTCGGCTTGCTTCGAGTCTGCCCGACCGTACGGGCGTTATCTGCCCGAACTCGATCATCGGCGTGGCGGATTCGGCGGGGATCTTGAGTACAGCGCGTGATCGGCCGCATCACACAGGGTAATTGCCTGAAATGCGGGCTTCTGTCCGACGTGTAAGTCTGGTCCAGGCCCCGATCCCAGATTCCCCCTCAGGAGGCAACGGTCATGGCCAAGGACAAGAAGCAGAACCGCAGTCAGCAGCAGAAGGCGGCATCCGCGGCCGAGCGCAGCCAGCAGGACGCCCAGAAGTCGGCCATGGAGGCGCAGTCGAAGTCCACCGGAGTCACCCCCGGAGACCTCGCCCGCAAGAACCGCGAGCGCCGCTTCGGCCACAACTGACCTGCGTTGAAGACGAGTTGAGGGGCGCGTCCATCGAGGACGCGCCCCTCGGGCAGCGCGCGGCGGCCGTCTGCCGCGGACTCAGCCCGCCAGGCAGGACGGACCGAGCAGCACCTTGAGGTCGCCGAACAACGACGGGTCGGGCGTGACCCGATGCCGGTCCAGCCGCAGCACCGTGGTCTTGCGCGCCCCCTGCAGCTTGATCCGCACCTCCGTGGAGCCGCGGTGGCTGCTGAGCACCTCGCCGAGCTTCTCGACCATCGGCGGGGTGACCTTGACCGTCGGGATGGTGATCGTCACCGGGGCGTTGGTGCCCGCCTCGGAGAGGTCGGGGACCATCATCTCCATGGCGACCAGCCGCGGGATGTCCTCGCGCTTGTCGAGGCGGCCCTTGACGAACACCACGGTGTCCTCGACGAGTTGGGTGGACACCAGCTGGTAGGTCGCGGGGAAGAACATGCAGTCGATGGAGCCGGCCAGGTCCTCGACGGTGGCGATCGCCCAGGCGTTGCCCTGCTTGGTCATCTTGCGCTGCAGGCCGGAGATGATGCCGCCGATGGTGACGATCGAGCCGTCGGAGTAGTCGCCGCCGGTGAGCTGGGCGATGGCGGCGTCGGCCTTGTCGGACAGCACGTGTTCCAGGCCGAAGAGCGGGTGGTCGGAGACGTAGAGACCGAGCATCTCGCGCTCCTGGGCGAGGAGGTAGGTCTTGTCCCACTCCACGTCCGAGAACTCGACGTCCAGACCGAAGCCGGGCCCGTCGTCGGCGCTGTCGTCGCCCATGCCGCCGAAGAGGTCGAACTGCCCCTCCGCCTCCTTGCGCTTGACCTGGACGACGTTGTCGATCATCGATTCGTAGTGCGCCGTCAGGCCCTTGCGGGTGTGGCCCATCTCGTCGAACGCGCCGGCCTTGATCAGCGATTCGGTGGTGCGCTTGTTGCAGACCACCGCGTCGACCTTGTCGAGGTAGTCGGGGAAGGAGGCGTACTTCCCCTTGGCCTTGCGGCAGCGGATGATCGAGTCGACGACGTTCTGGCCGACGTTGCGGACCGCGGTGAGGCCGAAGAGGATGACGTCGTCGCCCTGGGCGGCGAAGTTCGCCTCGGACTCGTTGACGTTCGGCGGCAGCACCTTGATGCCCATGCGCCGGCACTCGTTCAGATAGACCGCCGACTTGTCCTTGTCGTCGCGCACGGAGGTCAGCAGCGCGGACATGTACTCGGCCGGGTAGTTCGCCTTGAGGTAGGCGGTCCAGTACGTGACCAGGCCGTACGCGGAGGAGTGCGCCTTGTTGAAGGCGTAGCCGGCGAACGGGACCAGGACGTCCCACAGGGCCTGGATCGCCTCGTCCGAGAAGCCGTTCTTGCGGGCGCCGGCCTGGAAGATGCCGAAGTTCTTCGCCAGCTCCTCGGGCTTCTTCTTGCCCATGACGCGGCGGAGGATGTCGGCCTCGCCGAGCGAGTACCCGGCGATGATCTGGGCGGCCTTCTGCACCTGCTCCTGGTAGACGATCAGGCCGTAGGTGAGGCCGAGGACCTCCTTGAGGGGCTCCTCCAGCTCCTTGTGGATCGGGGTGATCTCCTGGAGGCCGTTCTTGCGCAGCGCGTAGTTGGTGTGCGAGTCCATGCCCATCGGGCCCGGGCGGTACAGGGCCGAGACGGCGGAGATGTCCTCGAAGTTGTCGGGCTTCATCAGCCGCAGCAGCGACCGCATCGGGCCGCCGTCGAACTGGAAGACGCCGAGCGTGTCACCGCGGCAGAGCATCTCGTAGGTCTTGGGGTCGTCCAGGGGGACGGAGAGCAGCTCCAGCTCGACGCCCTTGTTGGCCTTCACCATCTTGACGGCGTCGTCCATGATGGTCAGGTTGCGCAGGCCCAGGAAGTCCATCTTCAGCAGGCCCAGCGACTCGCACTGCGGGTAGTCCCACTGCGTGATCGTGACGCCGTCGGTGTGCCGCACCCAGACCGGGGCGTGGTCGGTGATGGTCTCGCTGGACATGATGACGCCGGCCGCGTGCACACCCATCTGCCGGACCAGGCCCTCGACGCCCTTGGCGGTGTCGATGACCTTCTTCACATCCGGTTCGTTCTCGTACATCGACCGGATCTCGCCCGCCTCGCTGTAGCGCGGGTGGCTGGGGTTGGTGATGCCGTCGAGGTCGATGCCCTTGCCGAGGACGTCGGCGGGCATGGCCTTGGTGAGGCGGTCGCCCATCGCGTACGGGTAGCCCAGGACGCGGGCGGAGTCCTTGATGGCGTTCTTGGCCTTGATCTTGCCGTAGGTGCCGATCATGGCGACCTTGTCGGCGCCGTACTTCTCCGTGACGTACCGGATCACTTCGACGCGCCTGCGCTCGTCGAAGTCGATGTCGACATCGGGCATGGACACGCGCTCGGGGTTGAGGAACCGCTCGAAGATCAGCCCGTGCTCGATCGGGTCGAGGTCGGTGATGCCCATGGCGTACGCCACGATCGAACCGGCCGCGGAACCACGGCCGGGGCCGACCGCGATGCCGTTGTTCTTGGCCCACATGATGAAGTCGGCGACGACGAGGAAGTAGCCGGGGAACCCCATCTGGATGATGACGTCCATCTCGTACTCGGCCTGCTTCTGGCGGTCCTCGGGGACGCCGCCCGGGTAGCGGCGGCCCATGCCGCGCCGGACCTCCTCCTGGAACCAGGTGACCTCCGTGAAGCCCTCGGGGATGTCGAACTTCGGCATCAGGTCGCGCTTTTCGAACATCCCGGTGATGTCGACCTGCTCGGCGACCAGGCGGGTGTTGGCGCAGCCCTCCTGCCAGGCGTCCGAGGAGTCGATGGCGTACATCTCCTCGGTGGACTTGAGGTAGTAGCCCGTGCCGTCGAAGCGGAAGCGGTCCGGGTCGGAGAGGTTCTTGCCCGTCTGGATGCACAGCAGCGCGTCATGGGCCGTGGACTCGTGGGCGTAGGTGTAGTGCGAGTCGTTGGTGACCAGCGGCGGGATGCCGAGTTCCTTGCCGATCTTGAGGAGGTCGTCGCGGACCCGGCGCTCGATCTCGATGCCGTGGTCCATCAGCTCCAGGAAGTACCGGTCCTTGCCGAAGATGTCCTGGTACTCGCCCGCGGCCTTGCGCGCCTCGTCGTACTGCCCCAGCCGCAGCCGGGTCTGCAGCTCACCGGACGGGCAGCCGGTGGAGGCGATCAGGCCCTCGGACCACTGGGCGATGGTCTCCTTGTCCATCCGCGGCCACTTCTGCAGCCAGCCCTCGGCGTACGCGTCCGAGGAGAGGCGGAAGAGGTTGTGCAGACCGGTCTTGTTGGCCGCCCAGATCGTCTTGTGGGTGTAACCACCCGAACCGGAGACGTCGTCGCGCTTCTGATGCGGCTGGCCCCACTGGATCTTGCGCTTGTTGCGCCGCGACTCGGGGGCGACATACGCCTCGATGCCGATGATCGGCGTCACCCCCGCCTTCTTCGCCGAGTGGAAGAAGTCGTAGGCGCCGTGGAGGTTGCCGTGGTCGGACATGGCGATATGCGTCATGCCCATGTCGTTGGCCGCCTTGAACATGTCCGACAGCCGCGCCGCACCGTCCAGCAGCGAGTACTGGGTGTGGACATGCAGGTGCGTGAACGGCGGCTTTGCCACGGCGGAGGACCTCCGGAAAACATGAGTCGGCTGGCACATCCCAGCGGCGGCTGGGGAGGGTGAGACGGTTTTGAAGTCTACGACTCCCCACTGACAACCGCGGGCGCCTCGGGCGTAACCTCACCCGTTGTCAGCGGGCACTCGAACACGCTCCCGCCCGTTGACCGTGGCAGACCCGCGACGCCCGCCGGCCGGCGGTCCGCCACGGCTTCTCGTACCACTTCCCGCACTTCAGGAGGCACCCAGCGATGCCGTCCCAGCACGCCCCGGCGCAGGACGCCGCGCAGCGCGGCGAGGAGATCCTCGCCGTCTTCGACACCGCCTTCGGAGAGCTGCTCGCCGCCGACCCCGCGGCCTTCCGCGTGAAGTTCCGCAAGATGGCCGCCTCCGCGTTCGCCTTCTACCGGGGCACGGCGTGCCTGTTCTACCGCGACCTGGAGGCGCAGGCCGCGCTGGACGGGGGCCAGGACGGCGGCCCGTATCTGGACGAGCGGACCGGCCGGGTGTGGATCCACGGCGATCTGCACGCCGAGAACTTCGGCACCTACATGGACTCCACCGGTCGGCTGATCTTCAACGTCAACGACTTCGACGAGGCCTACGTCGGCCCGTTCACCTGGGACCTCAAGCGGTTCGCCGCCTCGGTCGCGCTGGTCGGCTACGCCAAGGCGCTCAGCGACGAGCAGATCACCGGCCTGGTGCGGACGTACGCGGCCGCCTACCGGGAGCGGATCCACGCGCTGGCCACCGGGGCCAAGGACGACGAGGTGCCGCCCTTCACGCTGGACACCTCCGAGGGCCCGCTGCTGGACGCGCTGCGCGACGCCCGCTCGCTGACCCGGTTCGCCCTGCTGGACTCGATGACCGAGATCCGCGACTTCGAGCGGCGCTTCGCGGCGGGCGGCGGCAGCGTCGAGCTGGACGCGGCGACCCGCTACAAGGTGCTCGCCGCCTTCGACGGCTATCTGGAGACGCTGCCGGAGTCGAGCCTGGACCGCCCGGACTCCTACCGGGTCAAGGACGTGGTGGGCCGGCGCGGCATCGGCATCGGCTCGGCGGGGCTGCCGTCGTACAACATCCTTCTGGAGGGCAACAGCGACGCCCTGGAGAACGATGTGGTGATCTACATGAAGCAGGCCCAGACCCCGGCCGTCTCCCGGCACGTCACCGACCCCGCGGTCCGCGGCTACTTCCAGCACGAGGGCCACCGCACGGTCATCTCGCAGCGGGCCCTGCAGGACCACGCCGACCCGTGGCTGGGCTGGACCGAGCTGGACGGCGCGGGCCAGCTGGTCGCCGAGATCTCCCCGTACGCGGTCGATCTGGACTGGTCGGACATCGACGACCCGGAGGAGATCGCCGCGGTCGTCGCCGACCTGGGCCGGGCGACGGCCACGATGCACGCCGCGGCGGACGACGAGAGCGGCCACTCCCTCGTGCCGTTCTCGACCGAGCGGGCCATCGACGCGGCCATCGCGGCCGACGAGGAGGGCTTCGCGCCGCTGCTGGTGGACTTCGCGCACGCGTACGGCGCCCGGGCCCGCGCCGACCACCAGATCTTCGTGGACCTCTTCCGCAACGGGCGGATCCCCGGCCTGTAGGGGCGAGGCGGCCGGAGGAACAGGGCGCCGGCGCGTGCCCTGCGCCGAAATTCTGCCGTTATGCAGGACTTCGGTCCCTCTTAGCCGCCACTTACCCCGGCCCATGGCACACTCAGCAGCAATGGACATCTCGGCGGCACACCTGCGGGCACTGCGCGCGGCGCTCTTCACGGCGCTGTGCGTGACGCTGTCCGCGGCGTCCCATGTGCTGCTGTCCCGGATGCCGCTGCCGCTGACCACCGTCGCCGCGCTCTGTGCCGCCGTCTTCGCGCTCGCCTACGCGCTGGCCGGCCGCGAGCGCGGCTACTGGCGGATCGCGGCCCTGCTGCTCCCCCTGGAGCTCGCCGCCGACCTGGTCTTCAGCATCGGCCAGCACACCTGTTACGGCGGGGCCGGCGGCCCGGTGGCGGGCCCGCTGCGCTCGCTGGGAGTGGATCTGCTCTGCGGCGGTGGCGAGGTCGGCGGGCCCCTGGCGCGGCTGTCCGAGGACGCCGCCGCGCCCGCCGCGACCTGGCTGCTGCTGCTCGCGGCGCATCTGGCGACCGGGCTGCTGGCGGCCGGCTGGCTGCGCCGCGGCGAGGCCGCGCTGGTCCAGGTGCTGGGCGCGGTGGCCGGCTGCGCCTTCCGCCCGCTGCTGATCGCCGTCGCGGTGATCGGCGCCACGGCCGCCCCAGGTCCCCGGGCGCCCGCCCCCGTACGGGCCGTCCGCCCGGCCCGTGCCGTCCCCCTGCTGGTGCACTGCGTCGTGCGGCGTGGGCCGCCCTGCGCGCTCGCTGCGTAACCGCCCGGTCCCGCACCCGGCCCCGCGCAGCGCGCGTACGCCGGCGCCTTGCGCGCGTACGCCTTCGGCAGCACGCACCCCACCCACGGAACTCCACGGAGCAGGAACAGTCATGAGCAACCGCAACAGCCAGGCAAACAAGCAGGCGGCCCGCGAGCGGCTGCGCGCCGAGCGCGAGCGGCAGGCGAAGAAGGACCGGGTCCGCCGGCAGCTGATCGTCGGCGGTGCGATCGTCGGCGTGCTGGCGATCGCCGGCGGTATCGGAGTGGCCATCGCCAACCTGGGCGGCGGCGAGTCCACGGCGGAGAAGGCCGCGGCCGGCGACAGCGCGTGGGCGAAGGCCGCGAAGGCCAAGCTCGTCAAGCCCGCCAACACCAGCGGCGCCCAGGGCACCACCATCGTCATCGGCAAGAAGGACGCCAAGAACACCGTCAGCCTCTTCGAGGACCCGCGCTGCCCCGGCTGCGCCAACTTCGAGCAGAACGTCGGCGCGACCGTCGAGAAGGACATCAAGGACGGCAAGTACAAGGCGGCCTACCACCTGGGCACGTTCCTCGACAACAACCTCAGGGGCACCGGCTCCAAGAACGCGGTGTCCGCGCTGGGCGCCGCCCTGAACGTCAGCCCGGAAGCCTTCCTGAAGTACAAGTACGCGCTGTTCTCCAAGGAGTTCCACCCGGAGGAGACCGGCCCGGACAAGTTCGCCGACGACGCCTACCTGGTCAAGGTCGCCGACACCGTCCCGGCACTCAAGGGCAACGCCGCCTTCCAGAAGGCGGTCAAGGCCGGCACGTACGACCGCTGGGCGCTGGAGGTCTCCGGCGAGTTCAACTCGCACAAGGACGTCACCAACACCCCGACGGTGAAGGTCAACGACACCGTCATCGGCACCGACACCCCGCAGGGCAAGGCGGCGCCGTCGACCGTGGCCGCCTACAACTCCCTGGTCGACCAGAACCTGAAGAAGTGATCTGACCGCCCGGCCGGCGCGCCGCCGCGCGCCGGCCGATGCCGAATCTTGACTCCGCCCGGTGGCGTGCACATGGCAGACTCCCGCCCATGCGGGCGAGGGAAGTGCGCCCGGGTGCCCGGCCCGCGGGCGCGCCGGGGGCCGAGCTGAGGGTGGTGCGGGCGGCGCTGTTCACCGCGCTGTGCGCCACCCTGTCCGCCGCCTCCCATGTGCTGCTCTCGCACGCCCCTCTGCCTCCCGCCGCGCTCGTCGCGGTCTGTGCCGGTGTCTTCTCGGCCGCCCATGCCCTGATGGGCCGCGAACAACGGGGCTTTTGCCGCATCGCCGCGTGGCTGGTGCCGCTGGAGCTGGCCGCGGACACCGTCTTCACCGCCGGGCAGCACACCTGTTACGGCCCGGCCGGCGGCCCGCTCACCGGTCCGCTGCGCTCGTTCGGCGTCCATCTGCTGTGCGGGCACGGCGAGTTGGGCGCCCCGCTGGCACGGATCGCCGCGCACCCGGGCTCCCCGCTGCCGTCGGCCCTGCCGGCGGCCGTGCCCTGGCTGCTGCTCGCGGCCCACCTCGCGGTCGGTCTGCTCGCCGCCTGCTGGCTGCACCGCGGCGACGCCGCCCTGGACGCCCTGCTGCGGGCGGCCGCGACCGCCGCCTTCCGCCCGCTGCGGACCGCCGCCGCGGTGGCCGGCGCCGCGGCCGCCCCGCCCCGCCGGCACCTGTGCCCGACGCGCCCGCCCCGGCCGGCCCGCCCGCTCCCCTTCCTCATGCGCTGCGTACGGCGCCGCGGCCCTCCCCCGCCGCCCCCAGAGCGCGCGCGGTTCTGCCACCGCCCCGCCGCCGTCTGACATTCCGCACGAGCCGACCACCCCCAAGGACGGGACCCCCCATGAGCAACCGCAACAGCCAGGCCAGCAAGCAGGCCGCCCGCGAGCGCATCCGTGCCGAGCGCGAGCGGCAGAAGAAGCAGGAGCGGCTGCGCCGCCAACTCGTCGTGGCAGGCTCGGTCGTCGGCATCCTGGCCGTGGCCGGCGGCATCGGCTTCGCCGTGGTGAAGGCCAACGAGCCGAAGGGCTGGGAGGCCGCCAAGGAGGCCAAGCCCGTCGCGCCGGCGCACACCCAGGGCAAGGACCACACCGAGATCCTGATCGGCGACCCGAAGGCCAAGGAGACCCTGGAGGTCTTCGAGGACGTCCGCTGCCCGGCGTGCGCGGCCTTCGAGCAGAGCAGCGGCGAGGCGCTGCTCAAGGACATCGAGGACGGCCGGTACCGGGTCCGCTTCACGATGTACACCTTCATCGACGACAACGCGGGCGGCGAGGGCTCCAAGAACGCGCTGAGCGCGCTGGGCGCGGCGCTGAACGTCAGCCCGGAGGCCTTCTTGAAGTACAAGGCGGCGCTGTACTCCACCAAGTACCACCCCGACGAGCGCGAGGACCTCTACGCCAAGGACTCCGAGCTGCTCAAGGCCGCCGGTGAGGTGCCGGAGCTGAAGAACAACAAGGCGTTCGCGACGGCGGTCAGGAAGGGCACCTACGACCGCTGGACGATGGACATGACCGCGCTGTTCGGCCGCAAGGGCGTCAAGGGCACGCCGACCTTCCTGCACGGCGGCAAGAAGCTGGTGATGGACCAGATCCCGCAGCGCCGGATGACGCAGGCGCAGTACAACCGGCTCGCCCTGGAGAACTTCCGGAAGATGATCGACAAGGAGTTCGGGCCGGCGAAGGGGACGGGCGCCGGAAAGGGCTCCGGCCAGGGAGGCGGAAAGGGCATCCGCGAGGGCGAAAAGGACCCGTCGGCCACCCGCTGAGCGGATTACGGACAACGGGGAGGCGAATTCTCGGGATTCCCGTGCATCGCCCTCCCGTTGTCCGTTACCGGCCAGTAAGGTGATCGGCCGTGACCGCTCATGATCAGATATCTCGCCGCACCGCCGTCACGGCCGTAGCCGCCACCGCCGCCCTTCTGCCGTTCGCCGGTGCCGCCCCCGCGTACGCCCAACAGGACCCGGACCAGGGCCGGTTCTTCCAGCACGGCGTCGCCTCCGGCGACCCGCTCCCGGACGGCGTGCTGCTGTGGACCCGGGTCACCCCGGTCCCGTCGGCCACCCCCGGCTCCGGCCGCGGCCCGGCCACCGAGGTGAGCTGGCAGGTGGCGGCCGACCAGGACTTCGCCACCGTCGTCGCACGGGGCCGGGTCACCACCTCGGCGGCCGCCGACCACACCGTCAAGGCGGACGTCCGCGGTCTGCGCCCGGCCACCCGCTACTACTACCGCTTCACCGTCGACGGGCAGCACTCCCCCGTCGGCCGGACCCGCACCGCCCCCGCGCACGACGCCGCGCCCGGCAACGTCCGCTTCGGCGTGGTCTCCTGCGCCAACTGGGAGTCCGGCTACTTCTCGCCGTACCGGCACCTGGCGGCCCGCACCGAGCTGGACGCGGTGCTGCACCTCGGCGACTACCTCTACGAGTACAAGTCCGGCGAGTACCCGGACTTCAAGTACGTCGTCCGCCCGCACTCCCCCGCGCACGAGCTGCTCACGCTCGCCGACTACCGCATCCGGCACGGCGCGCACAAGACCGACCCGGACGCGCTGGCCATGCACGCCGCCCACCCGGTCATCGCCATCTGGGACGACCACGAGTTCGCCGACAACGCCTGGCGGGGCGGCGCGGTGAACCACACGCCGGACACCGAGGGCTCCTGGCAGGCGCGGATGGCCGCCGCGAAGCAGGCGTACTTCGAGTGGATGCCGGTACGCCCCTCCATCGCCGGCACCACCTACCGCCGGCTGCGCTTCGGCTCGCTCGCCGATCTGCACCTGCTGGACCTGCGCTCGTTCCGCGACGAGCAGGCCAAGCCGGGCAGCGGCGCGGTCGACGACCCGAGCCGGACGATCACCGGGCGGGCCCAACTGGACTGGCTCAAGGGCGGCCTGGAGCGGTCGGACACCGCCTGGCGGCTGGTCGGCACCTCGGTCATGGTCTCGCAGGTCGCCTTCGGCTCCCTGCCCGCCCATCTGCTCGGCCCGCTCGCCGAGATCCTCGGCATCCCCAAGGAGGGCCTGGCGGCCAACACCGACCAGTGGGACGGCTACACCGACGACCGGCACGAACTGCTGAGCCACCTCAGCGACCGCGGGATCGACAACACCGTGTTCCTCACGGGCGACATCCACATGGCCTGGGCCAACGACGTACCGCTGAAGGCGGCGACCTACCCCGCCACCCGGCCGGTGGCGACGGAGTTCGTGGTCACCTCCGTCACCTCCGACAACGTGGACGACTTCCTGCACGTCGCCCCCCACACCGTCTCGCTGGCCGGCGTCGCCGCCATCAGGGCCGCCAACCGGCATGTGAAGTGGCTGGACATGGACTCGCACGGCTACGGCGTCCTGGACGTCAGCGCCGAGCGCACGCAGATGGACTACTTCGGCATCTCCGACAAGACCGACCCCCACGCCACCAGCCGGCATCTGCGCTCGTACCGCACGCGGACCGGCAGCCAGCAGGTGGAGCGGGCGGACGGGCCGGTCGCCTAGGCGCGCCCCGGCCCCGCCGGCCGCGCGACGCCCGTCACAGACTGTCCAGGAAGGCCAGCGCCACCTTCCAGGCGCTCTCCGCCGCCTCGGCGTCGTAGTCCGGCAGGTCGGGGTCGGTGAAGAGATGGCCGGCGCCGGCGTAGCGGAAGACCTCCACGTCCGCGCCGGCCCGGCGCATCTGCAGGTACCAGGCGGTCAGCCAGTCGTGCGGCTCGTAGGGGTCCGGGTCGGCGACGTGCAGCTGCACCGGCAGATCGTCGGCGACGGCACCCTCGGCGATGTCGGAGGTGCCGTGCAGCAACAGCAGCCCGCGGGTCTTCTCGTCGCCCAGCGCGAGGGTCTGGGCGACCGAGCCGCCGAAGGAGAGGCCGGCGTAGACCAGGCCGCGGTCGGAGTACGGCGCGGCGGCCGCGATGGCGCGCTTGAGCAGCTCCTCCTTGCCGATCCCGTCCTTGATGAGGATGCCGTCCGGCACCGACTCGGCGGTCCGCCCGTCGAACAGGTCGGGGACGATCACCTCGTGTCCCGCGGCGCGCAGCCGGTCCGCGGCGGCGTGCACCGCGGGGCGGAGCCCGCACACCGAATGGAACAGGACAATCGTCGAAGGCCCGCTGGTCGCGGGCTCGGTGGAGGCCGGCACTGCATCACTTCCCTGGATCGGATCGCTCTGGCCCCATCGTGCCATTTACGGCAGGGGGGACCGGGTAGCAGCACACCACAGCGCATCCCACCCGAGTCCCATCCGAGGAGGAACCCGTGTCCCTGGAGGACGTGCTGCGCCCCGTCGCCGTGATCGGCGGCTCACTGGTCATCACTCTCGTACTGGTCCGGCTCGGCGACCGCGCACTGCACCGGATCGACGCCCGCCATCCGGAGACCCCGCTGTGGGAGCTGCTGCGCCGCTGCCGGATACCCCTGCAGGTGGCGCTGTGCGCGGCCCTGTTGCGCGGCTCGTACCGCGAGACCGGGATCGAGGCCGTCGAGGAGCACGCGGCGGGGACCGGCCAGGCGCTGAGCCTGGTGCTGATCGCGGCCACCGCCTGGCTCGTCGTCCGGGCCGCGGCGGCGATAGTCGAGTCGTCGTACTCGCGCTACGCGGCGGGCGCGCGGGACGCCGCGCGGGTACGGCGGGTGCGGACCCAGGTGACGCTGATCCAGCGGGTGGTGACGGCCGTGGTGATCATCGTCGCGGCCGCGTCGATGCTGCTGACGTTCCCGGAGATGCGGGCGGTCGGCACCTCGATGCTGGCATCGGCCGGGCTGCTGGGCATCGTCGCCGGGATCGCCGCGCAGTCCACCCTCGGCAACCTCTTCGCGGGGCTGCAGATCGCCTTCGGGGACATGGTGCGCATAGGGGACACGGTCGTGGTGGACGGCGAGTGGGGCACCGTCGAGGAGATCACCCTGACGTTTCTGACCGTACGGACCTGGGACGAGCGGCGGATCACCATGCCGGTGTCGTACTTCACCGGCAAGCCGTTCGAGAACTGGTCGCGCGGCGGCGCCCAGATGACCGGGACCGTCCTCTTCCACCTCGACCACAGCGCGCCGGTGGAGAAGATGCGCCAGCGGCTGCTCGAGATCCTCCAGGAGTGCCCGGACTGGGACGGCCGGTCCTGGAGCCTGGTGGTCACCGACACCACCCCGTCCACGATCGTGGCCCGGGCGCTGGTCACCGCCCGGGACGCGGACGCCATCTGGACGGTGCGCTGCGAGGTCCGCGAGAAGATCATCGAGTGGCTGCGGACCGAGCACGCCTACGCGCTGCCGCGGATCAGCACGGGGCCGGCGCCGCTGGGCCACGACGGGGAGCCGCCGCGCGGCTGAGGGCCCGGTACGGCGTCAGGGCGCACTCCGCAGGCTCCGCACGTCCAGGTGCCGCAGCACGCGGTCCACGACCTCCGGGTCGGCGCCCGGCTCGCTGCGCGCCGCCAGCACCTCGTGCCGGGCGGCCGAGAGCATCTCGCCCTGGATGCGCTGCACCTTCTTGATCCGGCTGAGGCGCTTCTCGAAGAGCTCGCGCCGCTCGTCGTCGACGATCTCCGGCGCGATGCGGGCCCCGATGTCGTACGCCCGGCGCGCCAGCTGGTCCCTGACCTCCTCGGGCACCTCCTCGACCTCCAGGATCTCCTTCAGCCGCCGCTTGGACGCCTTGATCACCCGGACCGCCAGCTCCCGCTCCAGCGCGTCGGCGGCATCGGCGGCGGCCCGCACCCGGAGTCTGCGCACCAGCCAGGGCAGTGTGAGGCCCTGGACGAGGAGGGTGGCGAGCACCACCGCGAAGGCGATGAAGAGGATCTCGTCGCGGGCCGGGAAGGGCGCGCCGTGCACGCTGTAGGGAATGGCCAGGGCCAGTGCCACCGAGGCCACCCCGCGCATCCCCGACCACCACAGGATGACCGTCTCCCGCCAGCTCATCGGGATGTCCTCGTCGTAGTCGCGGCGCCGGTGCATCCGCTTGGCCAGCCAGGCGGCGGGCAGCAGCCACAGCAGGCGGACACCGACGACCACACCGACCACGGCGGCGCCGGCCCCGAGCAGCTGGCCCCAGCGGCCGGCCGCCGCCCCGAGGATGGTGTGCAGCTCCAGGCCGATCAGCCCGAAGGCGACGCCGGTGACGAGGGTGTCGACGACCTCCCAGAAGGTGTATCCGGCGAGCCGGCCCAGCACGTCGTCGGCGTCGACCGCGTACTCGGCCAGGAAGAGCGCGCAGGTCAGCACCGCGAGCACACCGGACCCGTGCAGCTCCTCGGCCAGGAGGTAGACGATGAACGGCACCAGCAGCGTCAGCCCGATCTGCAGCGTCGGGTCCCCGAGCAGCCCCATCAGCCTGTTGGCGACCCAGCCGATCACCAGACCGACCGCGAGGGCGACGACCGCGGAGAGCACCAGGGATCCGAGCGCGTCGGGCACCGAGAAGCTGCCGCTGACCACCGCGGCGAGCGCGACGTGGTAGAGCACGATCGCGGTGACGTCGTTGAACAGCCCCTCGCCCTCCAGGATCGAGACCATCCGGCGGGGCAGTCCCAGCTTGCCGGCGACGGCGGTCGCGGCGACCGGGTCGGGCGGGGCGACCAGCGCACCGAGCACCACGGCGGCGGCCAGCGGCATACCGGGCACGACCGCCTGGGCGACCGCGGCGACCGCGGCCGCGGTGGCGAAGACCAGCAGCACGGCGAGCAGGAAGATCGGGCGCACATTGGCGGTGAACTGCCGCCAGGAGGTGCGCTGCACGGCCGCGTAGAGCAGCGGTGGCAGCACCAGCGGCAGGATGTACTCGGGCGGCACCTCGACGTTGGGCACGAACGGCAGCAGCGCCAGTACGGCCCCGGCCAGGGTCATCAGCACCGGTGACGGCAGTCCCAGCCGGTCGCCGACCGGGACCATGACCACGGCTCCGAGCAGCAGGACGGACATCAGAGCCAGCTGGTCCACGGCGAATTCGCTCCGGGATGGTCGGATTCGATCACTTTCCGACCAAGGGTGCCAGACGGCTGGTGCGCCCCCGCGTCAGCTGCTCTCGTCCCGGACGGTGTCGAGGGCGTGCTGCAGATCGTCCGGATAGGCGCTCTCGAACTCGACCCAGCTGCCGTCGGAGGGGTGCTCGAAGCCGAGCCGTACGGCGTGCAGCCACTGCCGGGAGACGCCGAGGCGCTTGGCGAGCGTGGGGTCCGCGCCGTAGGTGAGGTCGCCGACACAGGGGTGGCGGTGCGCGGCCATGTGCACCCGGATCTGGTGCGTACGGCCGGTCTCCAGCTTGACGTCCAGCAGGCTGGCCGCGCGGAACGCCTCGATGAGGTCGTAGTGCGTGACCGACGCCTTGCCGTCGGCGGTGACCGCCCACTTGTAGTCGTGCTGGGGGTGCCGGCCGATGGGGGCGTCGATGGTGCCGCTCATCGGGTCCGGGTGGCCCTGCACGAGCGTGTGGTACCGCTTGTCGGGCACGCGCTCCTTGAACTGCCGCTTCAGCGAGGTGTACGCCCGCTCGGACTTGGCCACGACCATCAGGCCGGACGTACCGACGTCGAGGCGGTGCACGATGCCCTGGCGCTCGGCGGCGCCGGAGGTGGAGATGCGGTAGCCCGCGGCGGCGAGCCCGCCGATGACCGTGGTGCCGGTCCAGCCGGGGCTCGGGTGCGCGGCCACGCCGACCGGCTTGACGATCACGACGATGTCGTCGTCGTCATGCACGATCTCCATGCCCTCGACGGGCTCGGCGACGACCTCCACGGGCGGCGCGGCCTGCGGCATCTCGACTTCCAGCCAGGCGCCGCCGCGCACCCGCTCGGACTTCATCACCTCGGACCCGTCGACCCGGACCTTTCCGGCGGCGGCAAGCTCGGCCGCCTTCGTACGGGAGAAGCCGAACATCCGGGCCAGCGCGGCGTCCACGCGCTCGCCCTCCAGGCCGTCCGGTACGGGCAGGGTGCGGATCTCGGGAATGGTGCTCACCCCACGAGTATGGCAGTTGCGCCACGGTGCCCTGCCCGGCGGCCGTACCCGAGGCCGCGGGCGGAGGGGCGACGGCCCGTCAGTCCTTGTGCACCGTGCCGTCCGGGTCGAGCCCCCGGAAGGAGAGGATCACGATCAGCACGCCGCCGCAGACGATCGCGGAGTCGGCGAGGTTGAAGACCGCGAAGTGCGCGGGGGCGATGAAGTCGACCACCGCGCCCTCGAAGATGCCCGGCGAGCGGAAGATCCGGTCGGTGAGGTTGCCGAAGGCGCCGCCGAGCAGCAGCCCGAGCGCGATGGCCCAGGGCAGGCTGTAGAGCTTGCGGGCGATCCGGGCGATCACCACGATCACGGTCGCCGCGATGATCGTGAGGAAGATCGTCAGCGCCTCGCCGATGCTGAACGCGGCACCGCGGTTGCGGATCACACTGAACTGCAGCAGCGTCCCGATGACCTGGATCGGCTCATGGTGCTCCAGCTTCGCGACGACCAGCAGCTTGCTGCCCAGGTCGAGCAGGTAGACCACGAGCGCGACCAGCAGCAGCGCGACGATCCGCCGCTTGCCGCGGCCGGTGCCCCGCTCCTCCGTCTGCTCCTGCTCCGCCGGTCCTCCCCCATCGGATTTTGTGGTGGAATCCGTCCCGGAGCCCGGCTCGGGTTCCGGGGTACCGGTGATGCGCTCCGCCTCTGCCACGTGTGAGTCCCTCAGCCCGTCGTGTCCGCGGCCAGGCCGCGCCTGGCTGAACCACGAGAGTACGGCACACACGTACGGGGGCGGGCGGAACGGGTGCCTCCCGCGACGGCCCGGCCCGGGACCGCTCCTCAGCGGCGCTCCTGCTTCTGCTTGCACGCCACGCACAGCGTCGCCCGCGGGAACGCCTGCATCCGCGCCTTGCCGATGGGGTCGCCGCAGTTCTCGCACAGCCCGTAGGTGCCGGTGTCGAGCCGGCCCAGGGCGCGCTCGGTCTGGTGGAGCATCTCGCGGGCGTTGGAGGCGAGGGCCAGCTCGTGCTCGCGGGTGATGTTCTTGGTGCCGGTGTCCGCCTCGTCGTCACCGGCGCCGTCGCCGGAGTCGCGCATCAGGCCGGCGATGGCGTCCTCGGCCGAGGTGATCTCCAGCCGGAGCCGCGCCACCTCGTCCATCAGCTCGGTCCGCGCCGCGGCGACCTCGGCGGGCGTCCAGGGATCCTCGCCGGGCCGCACGGCGAGCTCGCCCGGTGCGGCCATCCGGGCCGGGGGCACCGGTGCGTCCTGGGTATGCGCCTGGGCCGTCGCGGCCGCCGTCTTCTTCGCCACCACCGTCTTGGCTCCCGTCTTCCTCGCGGGCACCGCGGCCTTCTTGGCCGGAGCCTTCTTCGCGGTCTTCTTCGCCGTCGCCTTCTTGGCCGCGGGCCTGGCGTCCGCGGTCTTCCCGGGCGTGTTCGTCCCGGCCGCCGTCTTCGCGCCGGCGGTCCGCTTCGCTGCGGGCTTCTTCGCCGCGGCCTTCTTCGGGGCGTCGTCCGTCGGGGCAGGCCGCTTCGCGACGGCCTCGTCGGCAGGCGTCGTGCTCTTCTGCGCGGCGGTCTTTTTCGCCACCATGGCCGCGACCCCTTCACATATGTGACTTTGTTCGCGAATCGTGACGGGAACGATAAATCGCCGCACGGCATGCGGCAACGGGACGCACCGCCCGACGGGTCCGGCCACCCGGCCCGGAACCCCGGTCTGCCTCGGTTGTGCCCCGCTGCCCGCCCGGTAACCCGTCCCGGGCTCCGGCACCCGGCCGCTGGCCATTCGGGTCACGGCGGCGGCGCGGGCGTCCCCGTACGGACCCGGAACGCGTCCCCGTCCCCGGCCGCCGAAATTCGGTCGGCCGCTGTCGGCGCGGCCCCGTACACTGGGGCGAGCGACAGGCATTGATGGGACGAGTAGCGTCGTACGCAGCCGGCAGCGACCCGGGGACGGTGGAAGCCCGGGGGCGTGCACGACGTGAAGATCACCCCGGAGTCGCCGGAAGAAAGCTTTGGACAGTGGGCTCCGCCCACGGGCCTCAGGCCTCCCAGAGCGAGTAGAACCGGCAGCGCGACCCCAATGAGGGGGCGGTGCGAAAGCGCCGCCAAGGAGGGTGGTACCGCGGGAGCGCAGGCTCTCGTCCCTCCGGACGGAGAACGCAGCAGGTGTCCGCCGGAGGAAGCCCCCGATGAGTGAGCAGCCCCAGTACCGCCAGGTACCCGCCCAGGTAGACCTCCCCGCCCTTGAGCACGCCGTGCTCGAGTTCTGGCAGGAGCAGAAGGTCTTCGCCCGTACCCTCCAGCAGTCCGAGGGCCGGCCCGAGTGGGTCTTCTACGAGGGCCCCCCGACCGCCAACGGCATGCCCGGTGCCCATCACATCGAGGCGCGCGTCTTCAAGGACGTCTTCCCCCGGTTCCGCACGATGCAGGGCTACCACGTCGACCGCAAGGCCGGCTGGGACTGCCACGGCCTCCCGGTCGAGCTGGCCGTGGAGAAGGAGCTGGGCTTCAACGGCAAGAAGGACATCGAGGCGTACGGCATCGCCGAGTTCAACGCCAAGTGCCGCGAGTCGGTGACCCGCCACACCGACGCCTTCGCCGAGCTCACGACCCGTATGGGCTACTGGACCGACCTCGACGCCCCGTACCGCACGATGGACCCCGACTACATCGAGTCGGTGTGGTGGTCGCTGAAGGAGATCTTCAACAAGGGCCTGCTGGTCCAGGACCACCGCGTCGCCCCGTGGTGCCCGCGCTGCGGCACCGGCCTGTCGGACCACGAGCTGGCGCAGGGCTACGAGACCGTCGTCGACCCCTCGGTCTACGTCCGCCTCCCGCTGACGTCGGGCCCGCTGGCGGGCGAGGCCGCCCTGCTGATCTGGACGACGACCCCCTGGACCCTGGTCTCCAACACCGCCGCCGCGGCCCACCCCGACGTCACCTATGTCGTCGCCACGGACGGCAACGAGAAGCTGGTCGTCGCCGAGCCGCTGCTGGAGAAGGCCCTCGGCGAGGGCTGGGAGGCCACCGGGCAGTCCTTCACCGGCCGTGAGATGGAGCGCTGGTCCTACGAGCGCCCGTTCTCGCTGGTGGAGCTGGACGGCGCCAACTTCGTCGTCAACGCCGAGTATGTGACCACCGACGACGGTACGGGCCTGGTCCACCAGGCCCCGGCCTTCGGTGAGGACGACCTCAGGACCTGCCGGGCCTACGGCCTGCCGGTGGTCAACCCGGTCCGCCCCGACGGCACCTTCGAGGAGCAGCTCGCCCTCATCGGCGGCCAGTTCTTCAAGAAGGCCGACGAGGCCCTGGTCGCGGACCTGTCCGCCCGCGGCCTGCTGTTCAAGCACATCGCCTACGAGCACAGCTATCCGCACTGCTGGCGCTGCCACACCGCGCTGCTCTACTACGCGCAGCCGTCGTGGTACATCCGCACGACCGCGGTCAAGGACGCCCTGCTCCGCGAGAACGAGAACACCAACTGGTTCCCGGAATCGGTCAAGCACGGCCGCTTCGGCGACTGGCTCAACAACAACATCGACTGGGCCCTGTCCCGCAACCGCTACTGGGGCACCCCGCTGCCCATCTGGCGCTGCGAGGAGAACCACCTCACCTGCGTCGGCTCGCTGACCGAGCTGTCCGAGCTGACCGGCAGCGACCAGTCCGGACTGGACCCGCACCGCCCGTTCATCGACGACGTCACCTTCGCCTGCCCGACCTGCCAGGGCACCGCCACCCGCGTCCCGGAGGTCATCGACGCCTGGTACGACTCGGGCTCGATGCCGTTCGCGCAGTGGGGCTACCCGTACCGCAACAAGGAGCTGTTCGAGAAGCGCTACCCGGCGCAGTTCATCTCGGAGGCCATCGACCAGACCCGCGGCTGGTTCTACACCCTGATGGCCGTCGGCACCCTGGTCTTCGACAAGTCGTCGTACGAGAACGTCGTCTGCCTGGGCCACATCCTCGCCGAGGACGGCCGGAAGATGTCCAAGCACCTGGGCAACATCCTCCAGCCGATCCCGCTGATGGACCAGCACGGCGCCGACGCGGTCCGCTGGTTCATGGCCGCCGGCGGCTCCCCGTGGTCCGCCCGCCGGGTGGGCCACAACACCATCCAGGAAGTCGTCCGCAAGACGCTGCTGACGTACTGGAACACCGTCGCCTTCCAGGCGCTGTACGCCCGTACGTCCAACTGGGCGCCGTCCGCCGCGGACCCGGCCCCCGCCGACCGCCCGCTGCTGGACCGCTGGCTGCTCGGCGAGCTGAACTCCCTGGTCGAGCAGGTCACCGACGCCCTGGAGTCCTTCGACACCCAGCGCGCCGGCAAGCTCCTCTCCTCCTTCGTCGACGACCTGTCCAACTGGTACGTGCGCCGCTCCCGCCGCCGCTTCTGGCAGGGCGACGCGGCCGCGCTGCGCACGCTCCACGAGGTCGTCGAGACGGTCACCCGCCTGATGGCGCCGCTCACCCCGTTCATCACCGAGCGGGTCTGGCAGGACCTGGTCGTCCCGGTCACCCCGGACGCGCCCGACTCCGTCCACCTCTCCACCTGGCCGGTCGCCGACAAGTCGGCCATCGACCCGGACCTCTCCGCCCAGATGCTGCTGGTGCGCCGCCTGGTCGAACTGGGCCGCGCCACCCGCGCCGAGTCGGGCGTCAAGACCCGCCAGCCGCTGTCCCGTGCGCTGGTCGCGGCCCACGGCTTCGCGGGTCTGCCCGAGGACCTGCGGGCCCAGATCGCCGAGGAGCTGAACGTCAGCTCGCTGGCCTCGCTCTCGGAGGTCGGCGGCTCGCTCGTCGACACCACCGCCAAGGCCAACTTCCGCGCCCTGGGCAAGCGGTTCGGCAAGGGCGTCCAGGCGGTCGCCAAGGCCGTCGCCGCCGCCGACGCCGCGGCCCTCTCGCTGGCGCTGCGCGAAGGCACGGCCAGCGTCGAGGTCGACGGTGAGACCGTCTCGCTCGCCCCCGACGAGGTCATCATCACCGAGACCCCGCGCGAGGGCTGGTCGGTGGCCTCCGACGCGGGCGCCACGGTCGCCCTCGACCTGGAGATCACCCCGGAGCTGCGCCGTGCGGGCCTGGCCCGCGACGCCATCCGCCTCATCCAGGAGGCCCGCAAGAACAGCGGCCTCGATGTCGCCGACCGGATCGCGCTGCGCTGGCAGTCCACGGACGACGAGGTCCGTACGGCGCTGACCGACCACACCGGCCTGATCTCCGACGAGGTCCTCGCCACGGACTTCGCCCCAGGCGAGCCGGACGGCTCCTTCGGCCCCGCCTTCACGGACGAGGCACTGGCCCTCACGTTCCACCTCCGCAAGGTGTAACCACCACCCCGCACCGCACAAATGCCCCGGCGTTCACCACGCCGGGGCATTCTGCTTTTTCCTGCCCATTCACCGCCTTTCACGCCCCTCCTTCACTCCTCACTCCCCCTTCTTCCCCCCTTCTTCAAAGAGGGCGCGCATTCCCAAAAGCGGGCGCACTGGCAGGAAAGGGAAATGCACGCCGCAGGCACGAGGGCACAAGGGCACGAGGGCCGGTACGGCGGAACGGCCGACCATGTCCGGCGAACACGGCAGCACAAAGGGCCGGGCCCCGAGGGAAGTCCCTCGGGGCCCGGCCCTGATTGCCGACGCTACGCGCTAGGCGGGCGTCAGTTGTCGTCCTCGTCGATGAGGAAGCCCCTCATCGGCGACGGCGTCTGCTGCATCGGCGACGGGCCCTGCGGCCGCACCGGAGCCATCGGCTGGGTCATCGCCGGCGACATCTGCTGCTGGCCGCCGTAGGACGGACCACCGCTCGTCTGCCCGGCCATGGTGTGGTTGCCGCCCATCGACTGGCCGCCACCCATGGTGTGGTTGCCGCCCATGGTGCCCGCACCGGCCGACGCCATCGACGGGGACGGCGGCAGCGAGGCGGCCGCCGGCGTCCGCGGCGGAGCCAGCGAGTCGTCCGACTGGTTCTCCAGCTGACGCAGCTGGCTCTCCAGGTAGGACTTCAGGCGCGTACGGTACTCGCGCTCGAACCCGCGCAGGTCCTCGACCTTGCGCTCCAGCGTCGCGCGGGCCGACTCCAGCGAGCCCATCGCCACGCGGTGCTTCTCCTGCGCGTCCCGCTCCAGCGCATCGGCCTTGGCGCGGGCGTCCCGCTCCAGACCCTCGGCACGGCTGCGCGCCTCGCCGACGATCTTGTTGGCCTCGGAACGGGCCTCCGCGATCGCCTGGTCGGCGGTCTGCTGCGCCAGCGACAGCACCCGCGCGGCGCTGTCACCGCCGGGGCCGCCCTGCTGGCCGCCCTGCTGCAGCTGCGGTCCGCCGGGGCCGCCCATCGGGCCGCCCAGGGGGCCGCCGGGGCCCATCGGACCGGGTCCGTGCGGACCCTGCGGGCCGTGGCCACCGGGACCTGGGGGCAGCTGCGGTGCACCACCGGGCAGTTGGGGCGGGCCACCCATCCCCTGCTGCTGCGGCGGGACCGGCTGCGGACCGGATATGGCGGCGGGCACGGGAGCCCCCGGACGCTGCTGCTGCTCCTGCTGCTGGTCCGGTCCCTTGCGCAGCCCCTGCTGCTGCTGGTTCTGCGCCGCGGCGCGGGTGGCAGCGGCCAGCTTGGCGCGCAGGTCCTCGTTCTCCCGGAGCAGCCTGGTCAGTTCTGCTTCAACCTCGTCGAGGAAGGCATCGACCTCGTCCTCGTCATAGCCTTCTCGGAGGCGGACGGTCGTGAACTGCTTGTTCCGCACGTCCTCGGGGGTCAACGGCATCTCTACTTCACCTCAACGTAGTCGTCGGCAATCGGCAAGACCGTATCGTTCACACCAACAACACCGACCTCACGACGGTGATCAGGATGTAGACGATGATCATCAATACGAAGAAGGACAGGTCGAGCGCCACGCCCCCGAGACGCAGCGGCGGAATTACCCGCCGCAGAAGCTTGAGTGGCGGATCAGTGACAGTGTAGGCGGCCTCAAGAATGACCACCATCGCCTTGCCGGGTTGCCATGAACGGGCGAACTGGAACACGTAGTCCATCACCAGCCGGAAGATCAACACGATCAGGAAGCAGTACAGCGCGATATAGATCACCTGACCAGCGACACTCATCTCGCGCGTCCCTCTCCCCTTGATCTTGCCTCTGTGTCGGCCTCGCGGCCCTGGTGTGCCCGGTGTTGCGTCTCAGCTCTGGTTGAAGAACCCGCCCTCTGCGATACGGGCCTTGTCCTCCGCCGTGACATCGACGTTAGCAGGCGACAACAGGAACACCTTCTGCGTCACCCGCTCGATGCTCCCGTGAAGACCAAACACCAATCCGGCCGCAAAGTCGACAAGTCGCTTCGCATCGGTGTCATCCATCTCCGTGAGATTCATGATCACCGGAGTGCCCTCACGGAAGTGTTCCCCGATGGTACGGGCTTCGTTGTAGGTCCGGGGGTGGAGTGTGGTGATGCGGTAGGGCTCCCGCTCGGACACAACCTTGGGCATGATCACCGGTGCGTTCTTCTCCAGATTCGGACGGTCGGGTGTGATGGATGCCACGGGGGCGATTCGCGCGGGTCGTCCGCTTTCCGCGGCGAGCGGGGTAGGTTCGCGTTGCGCCGGAGGCGTCACGGCACGGACGGGTTCGTCCCGTTCCGGGCGTGTTTCGGGCTGCACTTGGTGCTGTTGCCGCCGCCCCCGATCAGGCTCCGGGTCAAGCTCGGGCTCGAACTCGTCGTCGGGGTCGAACCCCCGGCCGTCGTACCCATCGTCCTCCACGAGGCCGAGGTAGACCGCCATCTTGCGCATCGCGCCGGCCATTCTCTGCGTCCTCCGCTCTGTGGTGGATCGGCTCCGTCACCAGGGGCCTTGGATCCACGCGGGCCTCCCGCTTTCTGCGGGAATGACCATATTTTGTGCTGTGGTCCGACTTGCTTGGCGACGTTACCCGAGCCGTGGTCGGACTCCGAGTACCGCGGTACCGACGCGCACATGTGTCGCACCGGCCGCCACAGCGTCCTCGAGGTCCGCGCTCATGCCTGCTGACACCATGTTGGCAGCAGGATGGGTGGCGCGCAGGTCGGTTGAGATTTCCATGAGCCGTTCGAATGCGGCGAGTTGCCGGCCCGCGTACGGCCCGGCCAGCGGCGCGACGGTCATCACACCGTCCAGCCGCAGCCCTTGGGCCTCGGCGATCGCCTCCGCGAGCGGCGCCACCCCGTCCGGGGCCACCCCTCCGCGGGCGCCCCGCTCCCCCGACTCCGCGTCAAGTGCCACCTGGACGAGGCACCCCAGCTCACGCCCGGCGCGCACCGCTTCCTTGGAGAGCGCGGTGACAAGTCGTGCCCGGTCGACCGACTGAACAATTCCGGCATAACCGGCCACAGACCGCACCTTGTTGGTCTGCAGTTGGCCAACGAAGTGCCAAGTAAGGGGCAAATCACTGCATTCAGCGGCTTTGGGTGACGCCTCCTGGTCGCGGTTCTCCGCGACCTGACGCACCCCCAGCTCCGCGAGCAGCCGGACGTCGCTCGCGGGGTAGGTCTTGGTGACCACGATCATGGTCACCTCGTCGCGTGCCCGGCCGGCCTTGGCGCAGGCAGCGGAGATACGATTTTCCACTTGCGCCAGATTGTCGGCCAGTTGCCT
This sequence comes from Streptomyces sp. NPDC002446, assembly GCF_053595675.1. Taxonomy (NCBI): domain Bacteria; kingdom Bacillati; phylum Actinomycetota; class Actinomycetes; order Kitasatosporales; family Streptomycetaceae; genus Streptomyces; species Streptomyces sp. NPDC002446. The sequence continues at coordinate 29,709 of NZ_JBSFYC010000044.1, forward strand.
TCTCCGGTCGTCCGTCACCGCTCGGCCTCCCCCGCCCCTCGGCCGGGGGTCTCCCCGAGCCACACATAGCCGGCGAGCCGTCCGGTCGTACGGTCGCGCCGATAAGAGAAGTGGTCCGCGGATTCCCGGGTGCAGATGTGGGAATCCTCACGCACCGCCACGCCCGCCGCGGCGAGTTGGGCCCGTACGCCCGCGGTGACGTCCACCGCGGGGGTGCCCCAACTGGTCGTCGCATGCGCCTCGGGCACCACCGCCGCGACATCGGAGCGCATCGCCGCCGGGACCTCGTAGCACCGGCCGCAGATCGCGGGTCCGGTGTACGCGAGGATCCGCCCCGGCTCCGCGCCCAGCTTCGCCATCGCCTCGACGACCGCCGGTACCACCCCGGCGACCAGGCCGGGCCGGCCGGCGTGCGCGGCCCCCGCGACCCCGGCGACCGGGTCGGCCAGCAGGACGGGGGTGCAGTCGGCGGTCAGAACGGCGAGCGCGAGGCCCCGGCGGGTGGTCACCACCGCGTCCACACACGGGACATCCGCGTCACGCCAGGGTCCGTCGACGACGGCGACGTCCCGGCCGTGGACCTGGTTCATCCAGACCACCGCGGCCGGGTCGAGGCCGAGTCCGCGGGCCGCGAGCGCACGGTTGGTGCGCACGGCCTGCGGGTCGTCGCCGACCGCGCCGCCCAGGTTGAGCTGCTCATACGGAGCGGCGCTCACCCCGCCCCACCTGTCGGTGAAGGCGAAGTGCGCGCCGCTCTCGTGGTGCTGTTGCCCTATCACTTCAGTGCTTCGGTCACTTCAGAAAGTCGGGAACGTCCAGTTCCTCGGCCGAGTCGGAGTACGACGGACGAGCCGGGGGAACCTGCGGGGCGCTCGCCGGGGGCGAGGGGACCTCGCCCAGCGAGGCGGACTCGGTGGACGCCGGCTCCTCGTCCCGTACGGGCACCGAGCCCAGGCCGCCGAAGGACGACGGCGTCCGCGGCTCGGGCGGGGCGGCGGCCGGACGGCTCGGAGCCGGGGCCGGCTCCTCCCGCTTCGGGGACGACAGCGCGGACTGCGCATCGCGGCGGGCCGGCGGCTGACCGCCGTCGAAGCCCGCGGCGATGACCGTCACCCGGACCTCGTCGCCGAGCGCGTCGTCGATGACCGCACCGAAAATGATGTTGGCTTCCGGGTGTGCCGCCTCGCTGACCAGCTGCGCGGCCTCGTTGATCTCGAAGAGACCGAGGTCGGAGCCGCCGGAGATGGACAGCAGCACCCCGCGGGCGCCGTCGATGGAGGCCTCCAGGAGCGGCGAGGAGATCGCCATCTCCGCGGCGGCCACCGCGCGGTCGTCGCCGCGCGCCGAGCCGATGCCCATGAGGGCCGAGCCGGCCTCCGACATCACGGACTTGACGTCCGCGAAGTCGAGGTTGATCAGGCCCGGGGTGGTGATCAGGTCGGTGATGCCCTGGACACCCGACAGCAGCACCTGGTCCGCGGACTTGAACGCGTCGAGCACGCTCACCTGGCGGTCCGAGATGGACAGGAGCCGGTCGTTGGGGATCACGATGAGGGTGTCGACCTCTTCGCGCAGCTGGGCGATGCCGTCCTCGGCCTGGTTGGCGCGACGGCGGCCCTCGAAGGTGAACGGCCGGGTGACCACACCGATCGTCAGGGCGCCCAGCGAGCGCGCGATGTTGGCGACGACGGGTGCGCCGCCGGTGCCGGTGCCACCGCCCTCACCCGCGGTCACGAAGACCATGTCGGCCCCCTTGAGGACCTCCTCGATCTCCTCGCGGTGGTCCTCGGCCGCCTTGCGCCCCACGTCGGGGTTGGCGCCGGCGCCGAGGCCGCGGGTCATTTCGCGGCCGACGTCGAGCTTGACGTCGGCGTCGCTCATCAGCAGCGCCTGCGCATCGGTATTGATCGCGATGAACTCGACGCCCTTGAGCCCGACCTCGATCATCCGGTTGATGGCGTTCACGCCACCGCCGCCGATGCCGACGACCTTGATGACTGCGAGGTAGTTCTGCGGTGCTGCCACGTCGAAGGCCTCTCGCCTCGAGTTACGTGTCGTCGCCGCACTTGCGCGTGGACGCCGACTGATGCCGATGGGACGGTTCCGTATCGCCGACCCGAACCCTAACGTTGAAGTTTAGGGTTACCTGTGCCTGTGTTCCTTGGTTCCATAGTCCCTTTGGAACGAGACACTAAGTCGACAAGGCGCGCGCGTTCAACGAACACGCCGAACCTCCCGTTTTTCTTTTCACCCTATGTGATCACCCATAGTCGTAGCCATCCAGGGTGCTGGCCTGCGGCTACGTACGTCAACTCCCCGATACCGCCGGGGCGCTGGGAACCGAGACGTCGAAGTGGCGCGCGTCACGCGCCGCTTTCAGCAGCCCGGTCAGCACCTTCGCCTTTTCGGCGCCCTGTTCGCGACTGCCCCAGGCGACCGTGCGGCCGCCGGAAAGTTCCAGGGTGATGGCGTCATACGACCGTACGCGAACCTTGTGGAGGTTTTTGCGCACGGATGGGGGCAGGTCCCGAGCGACATCGACCGCGGCGCGGCGCAACCGGTCGATCCCGAACTGACGCAGACTCGGGGAGTCGGAAACCGCCATTTCCAGAAGCGCGACGCCCTTGGGGGCGGCGGCGACGGTGGCGAACCGGACGCCCTCGGCGTCCACTTCGACATACTTTCCGCCCACCGGCATCAGCAGTTCCGGCGTTCTTTCGGTCACCTTCAGACCGATCGTGTGCGGCCAGGACCGTTCGACGTCAACCGTCTTGATGCGCGGCAGCCGCGCGCGCAGCCGGCGGGCCAGCTCGTCCGTATCCACCGAGATCATTGGTGTGTTCATCGGAGCGCCGGCCGCGGCCACGACCTCACGCGGGGTCAGGACCTCGGTGCCGGTGGCCCTGACGCGCTCCAGCCGCAGCCAGTTCGAGGCGCACAGGACCCAGACGCCGAACGCGCCGAGCAGCACCGCGAGAACCGTGATGATGATCAGACCGCGGCGGCCCGGCGCGCGAAGGGGGATGCGCACCCACCGGAATCTTCGCCCGCGCACCTCCGGGGCGGCGGGCGGGCCGGACGGTGACTTCTTCTCGCCGCGCCGGGCGGTTGTCGGTCCGGCCACGCTCCCTGCCTTCCCTCGTGCGCTACTTGCCGTGCTGCGCGATCGCCTCGTAGACCATGCCGACCAGCAGCTCGTCGGCGTCCCGGCGGCCGAACTCGGAGGCCGCGCGGGACATCTCGTACAGCCGGTGCGGATCGGCCAGAACCGGGAGCACGCTGCTCTGCACCCAGTCCGGGGTCAGCTGGGCGTCGTCGACCAGCAGCCCCCCGCCGGCGTTGACCAGCGGCTGGGCGTTGAGCCGCTGCTCGCCGTTGCCGATGGGCAGCGGGACGAAGGCGGCCGGGAGCCCGACGGCGGACAACTCGGCGACGGTCATCGCGCCCGCGCGGCAGAGCATCATGTCGGCCGCGGCGTACGCGAGATCCATCCGGTCCACGTACGGTACCGGCACATAGGGGGGCATCCCGGGCATGTTGTCCACATGCGGCAATTCGTTCTTCGGGCCGACCGCGTGCAGGACCTGGATGCCGGCGCGCTGCAGGGCCGGAACGGCGGCCTGGATGACCTCGTTCAGGCGGCGGGCGCCCTGGGATCCGCCGGACACCAGGAGCGTCGGCAGGTTGGGGTCGAGGCCGAAGGCGGCCCGCGCCTCGGGACGGACGGCGGCGCGGTCGAGGGTGGCGATGGTGCGGCGCAGCGGAATGCCGACGTAGCGGGCGCCGCGCAGCTTGCTGTCGGGGGTGCTGACGGCGACGAACTTGGCGTACCGCGAGCCGATCTTGTTGGCCAGACCGGGGCGGGCGTTGGCCTCGTGGACGATGATCGGCACCCCGAGCCGCTTGGCGGCCAGATAGCCGGGCAGCGCCACATAGCCGCCGAAGCCGACCACACAGTCCGCCTTCGTGCGCTCCAGGATCTGCTCGGCGGCCTTGATCGTGCCGCGCAGCCGCCCGGGGACGGTGATCAGCTCGGGGGTGGGCTTGCGCGGCAGCGGTACGGCCGGGATGAGACCCAGCTCATAGCCGCGCTCCGGGACGAGCCGGGTCTCCAGCCCGCGCTCCGTGCCGAGTGCCGTGATCCCCACCGTGGGGTCCTGCCTCCGCAGTGCGTCCGCGAGGGCGAGCGCGGGCTCGATGTGGCCGGCGGTCCCCCCACCGGCGAGTACGACATGCACCGAAATTCACCGCTCTCCGGACGGCCGCTTCTTGACGCGCCGTCTCATCGTCTTCCATCTCACCCCAGCCGGTCTCCTTCCGAAGACCGGCTGCCGCATGGCCAACGCCGCCCGCGCAGCGGGCTCGTCACGCGCGAAGGCGATCAGCAGCCCGATGGCGAACATCGTGGGCAGCAGGGCGGAGCCTCCGTAGGAGAACAGCGGGAGCGGGACACCGGCGATCGGCAGCAGGCCGAGCACCGCACCGATGTTGATCACGGCCTGGGCCGTGATCCAGGTGGTCACGCCTCCCGCGGCGTACCGTACGAAGGGGTCCTCCGTGCGTCCGGCCACGCGGATACCCGCATAGCCTAGAGCCGCGAAGAGGGCGAGCACCGACAGCGTCCCCGCCAGACCCAGTTCCTCCCCGGTGATGGCGAAGATGAAGTCGGTGTGCGGTTCAGGGAGTTCACCCCATTTTTCCATACTCGCACCGAGCCCGGAACCGAAGAATCCGCCGGATGCGAGGGCATAGATCCCGTGCACGGCCTGCCAGCACTGGTCACCGGGGCCCGGATCGGTCGCGCCGATGCACGCCAGCCGGGACATCCGGTTGGCGCTCGTCATGATCAGCAGGGCTCCGATCGCCGCGGCGGCGCCCAGCACCCCCACGAACAGCCGGGTCGGCGCTCCGGCCAGCCACAGCAGCCCGAAGAGGATCGCCGTGAGAATGATCGCGGTGCCCATGTCGCCGCCGAGCATGATCAGCCCGAGCAGCAGGAAGGCCACCGGGATCAGCGGCACCAGCAGATGCTTCCACTGCACCAGCAGCTTCCTGTCGTACTTGCGGGCCAGCAGATCGGCGCCCCACAGGACCAGCGCGAGCTTGCCGAACTCGCTTGGTTGCATCTGGAAAGGCCCGCCGAGGCTGATCCAGTTCTGGTTGCCGTTGACCGCGACCCCTATGTCCGGAATCTGCACCAGGCACATCAGGAACACCGAGCCGGCCAGCAGCGGGTAGGCCAGCATGCGGTGCAGCCGTGCCGGCAGCCGGGCGGCGACCAGCAGCAGCACGCCGCCGAGGACGGCCGCGAGGAGCTGTTTGCGGAAGAAGAACGTCGGGGCCAGTCCGGACTGCAGCGCCTTGATCTGGGACGCCGAGTAGACCATCACCAGACCCAGGACGGTGATCAGCAGGCTGCCGCCGAGGATGAGGTAGTACGCGGTCAGCGGGCGGTCCCAGGCCCGCTTCAGCCGGGTGGGGAGCCCGCGCGGGCCGCCCGGCGAGCGGCCGCCCCGCGGCGGGCGCACCGTAGTGGTCCGGCGGGGCGGTCGCGGCACCGCCTTCGCCGATCGGGCCGTCATCCTCGTCGCCTCCACGGGTGCGCTCGCCGCCGGTCCGGCGACAGCGGGGAGAAACGGTCTACTGGTCCCCTGCGGCCAGCTCACGGACCGCTTCGGCGAAGGCGTCGCCCCGCTTGTTGTAATTGACGAACATGTCCATCGAGGCACAGGCCGGAGCCAGCAGGACGGTGTCGCCGGGCTCGGCCAGACGGGTCGCTTCCCGGACCGCCTCGGACATCGCCCCAGTGTCGGTCCGGTCGAGGTCGACCACCGGGACATCGGGCGCGTGTCGCGCCAGGGCTTCGCGAATCAGCGCCCGATCGGCGCCGATCAGCACCGCCCCGCGCAGGCGGGCCGCGGACTTCTGCACCAGCTCGTCGAAGGTCGCACCCTTGGCGAGCCCGCCGGCGATCCACACGATGTGCTCGTACGCCGCCAACGACGCCTCGGCGGCGTGGGTGTTGGTGGCCTTGGAGTCGTCGACATAGGCGACGCCGCCGGTGTCCGCGATGTGCTGGATGCGGTGGGCGTCCGGGTGGAAGGCGCGCAGTCCGTCGCGCACCGCGGCGGGGGCCACACCGAAGGCCCTGGCCAGCGCCGCCGCCGCGAGGGCGTTGGCGATGTTGTGCGGGGCCGCGGGCTGGACGTCCGAGACCTCCGCGAGCTCCTGGGCCTGCTTGTGGCGGTTCTCGACGAAGGCGCGGTCGACGAGGATTCCCTCGACGACGCCCAGCTGGGAGGGGCCGGGGGTGCCGAGGGTGAAGCCGATCGCGCGGCAGCCCTCCTCGACGTCGGCCGCCCGGACCAGCTCCTCGGTCGCCGGATCGGCGACGTTGTAGACGCAGGCGATGGTGTTGCCCTCGTAGATGCGGCCCTTGTCGGCGGCGTAGGCCGCCATGGAGCCGTGCCAGTCCAGGTGGTCGGGGGCGAGGTTGAGGACGGCCGCGGAGTGCGCCCGTACCGAGGGAGCCCAGTGCAGCTGGTAGCTGGAGAGCTCGACGGCGAGCACGTCGTACGACGTGCCCTGCTCCCGTCCCTCGCCGAGCACCACGTCGACGAGCGGGACCCCGATGTTGCCGACGGCCGCGGTCCGCAGACCGGCCGCCTCCAGGATCGAGGCCAGCATCTGGACGGTGGTGGTCTTGCCGTTGGTGCCGGTGACCGCCAGCCAGGGCGCGGAGTCGGGACCCCGCAGCCGCCAGGCCAGCTCGACGTCGCCCCACACCTCGATGCCCGCCTCCCCGGCCGCGAGGAACAGCGGGCTGGTGGGCTTCCACCCGGGGGTGGTGACGATCAGCTCGGTGCCCTCGGGGAGGGTGTCGCCGTCGCCCAGGCGGACGGTGACCCCCAGCTCCACGAGCTCCGCCGCCTGCGCCCGCTCACGCTCGCCGTCGCTGCTGTTGACGACGGTGACGTGGGCGCCGAGGCCGGCCAGCGCGCGGGCGGCGGGCACGCCGCTCACGCCCAGGCCGGCGACGGTGATGTGCATACCGGCGAAGTCCACCGGAGGGGGCGTGGTCACTTCGCCGCCTGCCAGCCGCCGTAGAAGATGCCGAGTCCGACGATCACGCACATGCCCTGGATGATCCAGAACCGGACCACCACAAGGACTTCCGACCACCCCTTGAGTTCGAAGTGGTGCTGGAGTGGCGCCATCCTGAAGACCCGCTTGCCGGTCAGCTTGAAGGAGCCGACCTGGATGACCACGGACATGGTGATCAGGACGAAGAGTCCGCCGAGGAGGGCGAGCAGCAGCTCCGTACGGGAGCAGATCGCCAGACCGGCCAGCGCGCCGCCCAGGGCCAGCGAACCGGTGTCGCCCATGAAGATCTTGGCGGGCGAGGTGTTCCACCACAGGAAGCCGAAGCAGGCACCCATCAGCGCGGACGCGACGACCGCGAGGTCGAGTGGATCACGCACCTCGTAGCAGCCGGGCCCGGCCGTGATCTGGTTGGCGCAGGACTCCTGGTGCTGCCAGATGCCGATGAACGTGTACGCGCCGAAGACCATCACCGAGGCGCCGGTGGCCAGGCCGTCGAGGCCGTCGGTGAGGTTCACGCCGTTGGACATCGCCAGGATCATGAACAGCGCCCAGATCACGAAGATCACCGGGCCGATCTGCCAGCCGAAGTCCTGGGTGAAGGACAGCCGGTCCGAGGCCGGGGTCTGTCCGCGCAGGTCCGCGAACTGCAGCGAGAGCACCGCGAAGGCGATACCGACGATCAGCTGGCCGGCCATCTTCGCCTTGGCCCGCAGGCCCAGCGAACGCTGCTTGACGATCTTGATGTAGTCGTCGAGGAAGCCGACCAGGCCCATGCCCGCGAAGAGGAACAGCACCAGCACACCGGAGAAGGTCGGATCGCTGGAGGTGATCACCTTCGTCACGACGTAGGCGATGATCGTGGCGAGGATGAAGGAGATACCGCCCATGGTGGGCGTCCCCTTCTTGCTGCCGTGGGTACGCGGGCCGTCATCGCGGATGAACTGCCCGTACCCCTTCTTGGCCAGCAGCTTGATCAGCAGCGGAGTGCCGATCAGGGTCAGGAAGAGCCCGATCATTCCGGAGAAGAGGATCTGCTTCATCGAGTTCATCGGGACGCGGCTCCACCCTCAGCGCCCACAACGCCCTCGTCGTCCAGCAATGCTGCGGCGACCCGCTCCAGCCCCACCGACCTGGACGCCTTCACCAGCACGACGTCTCCCGGTCGCAGCTCGCTGCGCAACAGGTCGACCGCCGCCCGCGCGTCGGACACGTGCACCGACTCCTCACCCCACGAACCCTCGTTCTTGGCGCCCATGTCGAGCCAGGCCGCTTCCCTGCCGCCGACTGCCACGAGCTTGCTGACGTTGAGCCGGACGACCAGCCGCCCGACCGCGTCGTGTTCGGCGAGTGACTCCTCACCGAGCTCGGCCATCTCACCGAGCACCGCCCACGTACGACCGCCCTTCGCCTTGGCGGCTGCGCCCATCGCGACCAGCGCTCGCAGCGCCGCTCGCATGGACTCCGGGTTCGCGTTGTAGGCGTCGTTGACGACCGTCACGCCGTCCGCGCGCTCGGTGACCTCCATACGCCAGCGGGAGAGCGTGCCGGCTTCGGAGAGCGCGCTGGCGATCTCGTCTACGGGCATGCCCAACTCATGGGCGACGGCGGCCGCGGCGAGCGCGTTCGACACGTGGTGCTCACCGTACAGCCGCATGGTCACATCGCTGCACCCGGAGGGTGTGTGAAGCGTGAAGGCGGGCTGTCCGAGCTCGGTGAGCCGGACATTCTCGGCGCGTACGGCGGCGTCCTCGGCCTCGCCGAACAGGACCGTGCGGGCCTTGGTGCGCGACGCCATGGCGCGGACGTACGGATCGTCCGCGTTGAGCACCGCGATGCCCCCGTCCTCGGCCACCGGCAGCGACTCGACGAGTTCGCCCTTCGCCTCGGCGATCCGCTCACGGCCGCCGAACTCGCCGATGTGCGCGCTGCCCACGTTGAGCACCACACCGATCCTCGGCGGGGTCAGCTCGGCGAGGTAGCGGATGTGCCCGACGCCGCGGGCGCCCATCTCCAGGACGAGGTGGCGGGTGGTCTCATCGGCGCGCAGCGCGGTCAGCGGCAGCCCGATCTCGTTGTTGAGGTTGCCCTCCGGCCAGACCGTCGGGCCGTGCCGCTGCAGCAGCTGGGCGATCAGGTCCTTGGTGCTGGTCTTGCCGGCCGAGCCGGTGAGGCCCACGACGGTGGTGCCCAGCCGCTCGACGACGGCACGGGCGAGCGCGCCGAGCGCGGCGGTGACGTCGTCGACCACGATGGCGGGGAGGCCGAGGGGGCGGGCGGCCAGGACGGCCACCGCGCCCGCTTCCACGGCGACCTGCGCGAAGTCGTGGCCGTCGACGCGTTCCCCGGCGAAGGCCACGAACAGGCCGCCGGGGCGTACCGCGCGGGAGTCGGTGACGACCGGGCCGGTGACCTGGCGGCCGGGGTCCGGTATGTCGTGCGGCTGCCCGCCGACGATGCTCGCGATCTCGGCGAGCGACAGGGAGATCACAGGTCACCCCCCGTGCGGGGCAGGCGGTGACGGCGAGAGGATTGTGCGCGCATGGCGGTGTGTCATCCCTGGTGGTTCGGCTGCGGTGACTGCGGCGACTTCAGCGAGTCCTCGATGGCATCACGCAGCACCTGACGGTCGTCGAAGGGGCGGACCACTCCGGCGATGTCCTGGCCCTGCTCATGGCCCTTGCCCGCGACGATCACGGTGTCGCCGGGCTCGGCGCGGGCGACGGCGGCGGCGATGGCGGCGGACCGCTCCTCCTCGACCAGCACCGTGCCGCGCTCGTGGACCGGCACCTCGGCGGCGCCCGCGAGCATGGTGGCGAGGATCGCGAGGGGGTCCTCGCCCCGCGGGTTGTCGGAGGTCAGGATGGCCGTGTCGGCGAGGCGGGCCACCGCGGCGCCCATGGGGGCCCGCTTGTGCGGGTCGCGGTCGCCGCCGCAGCCGAGCACGGCGTGCAGCTTGCCGTCGGTGACCTTGCGCAGTGCGCGCAGGACCGATTCGACGGCGTCCGTCTTGTGCGCGTAGTCGACCACCGCCAGATACGGCTGGCCGGCGTCGATGCGCTCCAGACGGCCGGGGACGCCGGGCACCGCCGCGACACCGTCGGCCGCGGTCTGCGGGTCGATGCCGGCGACGACCAGCGAGACGATCGCGGCGAGCGCGTTGGCGACGTTGAACGGGCCGGCGATCGGGGACGCGGCCTGCAGGGTCTGCCCGTCCGGGCCGTGCACGGTGAAGGTCGAGCCGAGCGCGCCGACCTCGACGTCCGCGGCGCGCCAGTCGGCGTCCGGGTGGCCCTCGGCGGAGAAGGTGGTGACCGGGACCTCGGACTCGCCCTCGGCCAGCCGCTTGCCGTACTCGTCGTCGAGGTTCACGACCCCGGCGCGGCTGCGGGCCTTGGTGAACAGCTGGGCCTTGGCCTGGAAGTAGTCCTCCATGCCGGAGTGGAACTCCATGTGCTCCGGGCTGAGGTTGTTGAAGATCGCGACGTCGAAGACGCAGCCGTCGACCCGGCCCAGGACCAGTGCGTGGCTGGAGACCTCCATGGCCAGGGCGCGGACGCCGCGCTCCCGCATGACGGCGAACAGCGCCTGCAGGTCGGTGGCCTCGGGGGTGGTGCGCTCGGACTTGAGGCGCTCGTCGCCGATACGGGTCTCGACGGTGCCGATCAGGCCGGTCAGCCCCCCGTCGGGGCGCTTGGCGGCCGCGGCCCGCAGCCCGCCCTCGATGAGGTAGGCGGTGGTGGTCTTGCCGGAGGTGCCGGTGATGCCGATCTGGAGCAGGTCCTCGCCCGGGGCGCCGTAGATCGAGACGGCCAGGGCGCCCATCCGCGCGCGGGGGTTCTCGACGGCCAGGACCGGCAGGCCGGTCGCGGCGGCGCGCTCGGCGCCCGCCGGGTCGGTCAGGATCGCCGCGGCGCCGAGGTCGGCAGCCTGGGCGACGAAGTCGGCACCGTGCAGCCGGGCGCCGGGCAGCGCGGCGTAGACGTCGCCGGGCCGGACCGCCCGGGAGTCATGGGTGATCCCGGTGACGAGGACATCGGTGTGGCCCGCGGCGGCGGGGGCCGGGGTGCCCAGCTGCTCGGCGAGGTCCGCCAGGGGGGTGGGGCGGACCTGTTCAGGGCGCGGTGCTCCCGGGTAGGTGCCGGGGCCGCCCTTCTCGGCGTGCTGGGCTTTCGGGGACTGATCAGCGTGTGACACGGCGGTGAGCGTACCGGGCCGATCGTGCCCGGGGCGAAGTGAGGGTTGTGTGGAGGTGCGGCTTCGGGGCTCGGGGGTCCCGGCGGGGGTGATGGTCGTCACGGCGGAATTGCCTCGATTTCATTGGCCTGGCGTGAAGGTGACCGGCAGCCGCGGGGGCTTGGCACCGGTCGGCGGGACCTGGAGGGTTTTCAGCGCGAACGCCATGACCTGCTGGTAGATCGGGCCGCAGACCTGGCCGCCGAAGTAACTGCCCTTGGTGGGATTCTGCACGGCGCAGTAGACCGTGATCCGGGGCTTGTCGGCGGGCGCGAAACCGGCGAAGGAGGCGGTGTAGCCGTGGTAGCGGCCCGTTTTGGGGTCCACCCGGTTGGACGTGCCGGTCTTGCCGCCGACCCGGTAGCCGTCGATCTTCGCCTTGGCCCCGGTGCCCTCCTCGTCGTCCACCACCGACTCCAGCATGGTGGCCAGCGTGCTCGCGGTCTCCTTGCTGACCACGCGGTTCTTCGCCGGCCTGGGCGCCGGGACGTAGTGGCCGTCGGGTCCGGTGCTGCCGCGGACCAGGGTGGGGGCGATGCGTTCGCCCCCGTTGGCGATGGTGGAGTAGACGGAGGCGGCCTGTACGGCGTTGAGGGACAGCCCCTGGCCGAAGGGGATCGTGTACTGCTGCGAGGTGTTCCAGTCCTGCGGCTTGGCCAGGATGCCGGCGGTCTCCCCGGGGAAACCCAGCCCGGTCGGCCTGCCGATGCCGAACTTGCGCAGGTAGGAGTAGAGGACCCGGTTGGCCTGGGACTGGGTCCTGCCGAGCTGGCCGGTCGCGAGGATCGTGCCGATGTTGCTGGACTTGGCGAGCACGCCGTTGAGCGTCAGGTGCCAGGTCGCGTGGTCGACGTCGTCGGCGAAGAGCCGGTCGCCGCGGTGCAGCCGGTTGGGCACGGTGACCCGGGTGGACGGGGTGGCGACGCCCTCCTCCAGTACGGCCGCCATGGACATCAGCTTGCTGGTGGACCCCGGCTCGTACGCGTCGGAGAGCGCGGCGTTGCCCAGCGCCTCCGGGTCGGCCTTGGCGATGTTGTTGGGGTCGAAGCCGGGCGAATTGGCCAGCGCCAGGATCTCGCCGGTGCGGGTGTCCTGGACGACGACATAGCCGCGGTCGGCCCCGGACTTGGCGACCTGTTTGCCGATGGCCTGCTCGGCCGCCCACTGGATGTCGCGGTCCAGGGTCAGCTCGATGGCGGTGCCGGGGACGGCGGGGTGCTCCTGGGTGTCGGCGGTGGGCACCCGGCGGCCGCCGGACTGGGCGTAGACGAGCTTGCCGTCCTTGCCGGCCAGCGACTTGTCCAGACGCGCCTCCAGGCCGCCGCCGCCCTTGCCCGCGCTGTTGACGAAGCCGAGGACGCCGGAGGCGAGCTTCTTGTTCGGGTAGCGCCGCTCGCTGTGCTTGTCGGCGAAGATCCCGACCAGGACGTTGGGGCGGGGCGCGTTCTTCGGGGCGGCGGCCGCCTTGGCGTCGAGGGTGTTGCGGAGGTCCTTGATCCGCTTCCAGGTCTGCGGGGTCCGCTGCCGGGAGAGCAGGACGTAGCGGGCCTTGGGCCGGTCGAGCTTGCCGGCGAGGGTTTCCCTGTCCTCGCCGAGGATCGGGGCCAGCAGCGCGGCGGCCCGCTGCGGGGCGTCGTCGATCTTGGTCTTGTCGGGCGCCAGCAGGCTCGGGTCGGCGGTGATGTCGTACGCGTCCACGGTGGTGGCCAGGTTCACGCCGTTGCGGTCGGTGATCGCACCGCGCTCGGCGGCCAGCTTGACCGGTACATAGCGGTTCTCGTTGGCCTTGGCGGCGTACGCCCCGGCGTCCACGGCCTGCACCTGGAAGAGCCGTACGACGAAGACCAGCATGATCAGCGTCAGCCCGAGGGCGACCAGCCGCAGCCGGGGGCGCGGGCTGGCCAGGCGGAGCGCCGGCGGCCCGGAGCGGGGGGCGGGGCGGCCGGCGGCCCGGGAGGCGGCCTGCCGGGGCGCGCCGGGCCGGGACGCGGGGCGCTTGGCGGCGGCCGGCCGGCCGGGGCGGTTCCGGTCCCGTCCCGCGCGCTGGGCGGGGCGCGGTACCCGGCGGGGATCCCTGGGCTCGGTCATACCGCGATCACCTGCCGGAGGTCGTCGGGGAGGGGGCGGGCGCGGAGCCGGGTGCGGCGGGGGCGCCGATGCCGGGCGGTACGCGCGGGGCGGCGGAGGCCGGGGATGCGGGAGCGGCACCGGGGGCACGGGGTGCGGCGGGGGCCGGGAGACCGGGGGTGAGCGCGGTGCCGCCCGCGGCCGGGGCGCTGCGCGGGCTGAGCGTGGCGGACGAGAGCGGGACCGGCGGCTCGACCGAGGGCGGCGCGACCGGCGGCCGCGGCGCGCCGGACGGGGCGGTCAGCGTCCTGGCGCCCAGCAGCGAGGCCGCCGACGGCTCGGCGGAGGTGCTCAGCGGCGCCCCCGCGGACGTGGCCACGTGCGGCCGGCCGAGCACCGTGCCGTCCGGGAGCAGGAACGCCGGGGTGCCGCCGGGCACCATCCCCAGCCCGCGGGCGCGGCGCTCCAGCGCGCCCGGGGCGGAGTAGGCGTCCACCTCCTGCTGCAGCGCCTGCTGCTCGTCCGTCAGCTCGTCGGTCTTCCGCTCCAGTTTGCTGAGCTCGAACGACCCTTGGTTGAGCGCGGAGTTGAGCACCAGCAGCGTGATCAGTCCGGAGCCGAGCAGGACGACGATCAGGAGCACGAAGGGAGTGCGGGCCGCGGTGCCCGGGGCGGCGGAGGCGGGGAACAGCGCGGAGAGCCGCTTCTGTCCGCCTCGCGGCCGCCCCTGGCCTCTCACGGGGTGTCCTCGGCGTTCTCACGGATGCGCTCCGCGCCGCGCAGCCGGGCGGGGGCCGCGCGGCGGTTCTCGGCGATCTCCTCCTCCGTGGGGAGCTCCGCGCCGCGGGTCAGCAGCTTGAGGCGGGGCTGGTAGCGCTCGGGGACCACCGGCAGGCCGGGCGGCGCGGTGTTGCTCGCACCGGCCGCGAAGACCTGCTTGACCAGCCGGTCCTCCAGTGAGTGGTACGAGAGCACGGCGATCCGGCCGCCCACCGCGAGCGCCTTCACGGCGGCCGGAATGGCCCGCTCCACACACGCGAGCTCACCGTTGACCTCGATGCGCAGCGCCTGGAACGTGCGCTTGGCGGGGTTGCCGCCGGTGCGCTTGGCGGCCTGCGGCAGCGCGTCGCGGATCAGCTCGACCAGCCGCGCGCTGTTGGTGAACGGCTCCTTGGCCCGCTCGCGGACGACGGCCGCCACGATCCGCTTGGCCTGCTTCTCCTCTCCGTAGGAGCGCAGGATCCGCACCAGCTCACCGGGCGCGTAGGTGTTGAGGACATCGGCGGCGCTGATGCCGGTCGTCTGGTCCATCCGCATGTCCAGCGGGGCGTCCTGCGCGTACGCGAAGCCGCGGTCGGCCTCGTCGAGCTGCATGGAGGAGACGCCGAGGTCGAACAGCACGCCCTGGACGCGCGGGGTCCCGAGCCGGTCGAGGACCTCGGGGAGCTCGTCGTAGACCGCGTGCACCAGCGTGGCGCGTTCGCCGTAGGGGGCCAGGCGCTCGCCGGCGAGCTTCAGGGCGGCCGGGTCGCGGTCGAGGGCGATGAGGCGGGCCGCCGGGAAGGCGGAGAGCAGTGCCTCGCTGTGCCCCCCGAGGCCGAGGGTGCAGTCGACGACGACCGCACCGGGCTCGGCGAGCGCGGGGGCGAGCATGTCCAGGCAACGCTGGAGCATGACGGGTACGTGGCGAGTATTGCTGCTCATGCGCCTTCCGATGGCCGGGCGGCGGGTGGGTCCCCCGGCCGCTGGCTGGGGGATGCCGCACGTACCGCTTGGTCCCCGCCCGCTCTGAAGGGGAAGCGGCCCTCCGGCGACGGGGAAGTGACGTCGGAAGACCATGGGAGCGGGAGGAGGCCGAGCCGTACGTACGATGCGCGCACGCGAGGAATTCCGCTATCCAAGGAGAGCGTCACGCCTCCCACTTCGCGCCACTTTAGTCCACCGGCTGCCCCGGTCAATCAACTGGTTCCGCGCGTCCTGCGACGGCTTTCCCACGGGCCCCGCGACGGGCTTCTCACCCGGACGGGGGCGCCGAAGGGCCTGTGCATTACCTCACAAGGAGTGACGTTGCCCCCTATGCCCGGGTCTCATGCGGCCGGAACGGCCTGCGGCGATTACCTTGATTCCATGCCCATACCTGCGTCGAAGCCGCTGCCCCAGTCCGCCGAGGGGGCCACCGTCCGTAGCGGTGGCACCGTCACCGACCGCCTCGTCGAGGCGAACCAGCGCTATGCCGCCGCTTTCACCGACCCCGGCATGGACGCCCGGCCCGTCCTCAAGGTCGCCGTCGTGGCCTGTATGGACGCCCGCCTCGACCTGCACGCCGCGCTCGGCCTGGAGCTCGGCGACTGCCACACCATCCGCAACGCCGGCGGTGTGGTCACCGACGACATCATCCGCTCCCTGACGATCAGCCAGCGGGCGCTGGGCACCCGCTCCGTCGTCCTCATCCACCACACCGGCTGCGGTCTGCTCAATCTGACCGAGGACTTCCGCCACGAGCTGGCGGACGAGGTCGGCCAGCGCCCCACCTGGGCCGTCGAGGCGTTCAAGGATCTCGACGAGGACGTGCGGCAGTCCATGCAGCGGGTGCGCACCTCGCCCTTCCTCCTGCACACCGACGACGTCCGCGGCTTTGTGTTCGATGTGACAACGGGTCTGCTGCGGGAGATCGAGCCGCGGGCCTGACCTGCGCGAGTGGCCCGGCGGATGTGCCGACCCGTACCGAAAGGCCGGGTTCGCCGGGATGCCCCGGAGATCACATGGCGAGTTATCCACAGGCCATGACGCGGGGACGCGCGGGCAGCGAGAATGCGTGGGTGACGTCGTGTCGGCGGTGGCCGGGCGGGACGCGCGTTTTCGGGGAGGGCCGGGTCCGCAGGGGGGCATCGGCTCGCAGTGAAGGGCCGAGGAGGGCCGAGTGACGACGTACGACGCACGAGCGAGCCTTGGGGGTCCCCGCGCACACGGGGTTCCCCCCGCGCATGGGGGTCCTCCCGCGCATGGGGGTCCCCCCGCGCGAGCGAAGCCGAGCGTGGGGGTGGAGCCGGGCGCAGGGGGAGATCTGGCTGCCACCGCGGAGCGGATCCACCGCTCGGTGGAGAGCGTGATCGAGGGCAAGCCGGAGGTCGTACGGCTCGCGCTGACCGTCCTTCTCGCCGAGGGCCATCTGCTGATCGAGGACGTTCCCGGCGTCGGCAAGACCATGCTCGCCAAGGCGCTGGCCCGCTCCATCGACTGCTCGGTGCGGCGCATCCAGTTCACGCCCGATCTGCTGCCCTCCGACGTCACCGGCGTCAGCATCTTCGACCAGCAGCGCCGGGAGTTCGAGTTCAAGCCCGGCGCGATCTTCTCCCAGATCGTCATCGGCGACGAGATCAACCGCGCCTCGCCCAAGACGCAGTCCGCGCTCCTGGAGTCGATGGAGGAGCGCCAGGTCACGATGGACGGGCAGACCTACGAACTGCCCAGCCCCTTCATGGTCGTCGCCACCCAGAACCCGGTGGAGATGGAAGGCACCTACCCGCTCCCCGAGGCGCAGCGGGACCGCTTCATGGCGCGGGTGTCGATCGGCTATCCCAGCCCGTCCGCCGAGCTGCAGATGCTGGATGTGCACGGCGGCGCCTCCCCGCTCGACGACCTCCGGCCGGTGGCGCACGCCGACGAGATCGTGAAGCTGGTCGACGCGGTGCGCGAGGTCCATGTCGCCGACACGGTCCGCAGATACGCCGTGGACCTGGTGTCGGCCACCCGCAGCCACCCCGAGCTCCGGCTCGGCGCCTCGCCGCGGGCCACGCTCCATCTGGTGCGCGCCGCCAAGGCCTCCGCCGCGCTCCTGGGGCGGGAGTACGCCCTGCCGGACGATGTGCAGTCACTGGCGGTGCCGGTGCTCGCCCACCGCCTGCTGCCCACCGCCCAGGCCCAGTTGAACCGCCGCTCGGCCGAACAGCTCATGCTGGAGATCGTGCGGCGTGTCCCGGTCCCCGACCCGTCCGCGCAGCAGTGGCGGACCCCTCACCGGCAGCCGCCCGGCGTACGGGGGCTGTGATGGCCGAAGGGGGGATCGAGGGAGAGCCGGAGCGGGGCGGGCTGCGGGCGGCCCTCGGGGGGCTCACGACGCGCGGCAGGTCCTTCCTGGCCGCCGGGGTGGCCGCCGCGGTGTGCTCCTATCTCCTCGGGCAGGCGGATCTGCTGCGGGTCGGGCTGCTGCTCGCCGCCCTGCCGCTGGTGTGCGTCCTGGTCCTGCACCGCACCCGCTACCGCGTCGCCGGCAGCCGTACGCTCTCCCCCGCCCGGGTGTCCGCGACCGCCGAATCCCGGGTCCGGCTGCGGATGGAGAACATCTCCCGGCTGCCCACGGGCGTGCTGATGCTCCAGGACCGGGTGCCGTACGTCCTCGGGCCCCGGCCGCGTTTCGTCCTGGACCGGGTCGAGGCGGGCGGCCGCCGCGAGGTCTCCTACCGCGTCCGCTCCGATCTGCGGGGCCGCTATCCGCTGGGGCCGCTGCAGCTGCGCCTGTCCGACCCGTTCGGCATGTGCGAGCTGACCCGCTCCTTCAGCGCCTCCGACACGCTGACGGTGGTTCCCCGGGTCGAGCCGCTGCCCGCGGTCCCGCTGGCCGGCGAGGCGGCCGGGTACGGCGACGGGCGGCAGCGCTCGCTGGCGCTGGCCGGCGACGACGACGTCATTCCGCGCGGCTACCGCCACGGCGACGATCTGCGCCGGATCCACTGGCGCTCCACGGCGCGCTACGGCGAGCTGATGGTGCGCCGGGAGGAGCAGCCGCAGCAGGCGCGCTGCACGGTCCTGCTCGACACCCGCGATTTCGCCCATCCGGGAAGCGGCCCCGACTCAGCCTTCGAATGGGCGGTGGCAGCCGCGGCGTCGACGGCGGTGCATCTGCTGGAGCGCGGCTTCACAGTGCGGCTGCTGACCGACACCGGCGCGTCCGTGCCCGGCCCCGACGGCGCCGGCGGCACAGGCTCCGCCGACGCCGCCGGCCTGCTGCTGGACACCCTCGCCGTCATCGCGCACTCCGAGGAGGAAGGGCTCGCGGCGGCGTACGACGTGCTGCGCGACGGCACCGAAGGACTGCTGGTCGGCTTCTTCGGCGATCTGGACGAGGAGCAGGCGGCGGTCGCCGCACAGATGCGCCGGCGCAGCGGCGCCGCGATCGCCTTCGTCCTGGACGGTGACGCCTGGAGCCGGGGCCCCGGCGGCATCAGGTTCGCCACCGGCCAGGTCCCGGTGGCCAAGCGGCTGCGGCTGCTGCGCACCGCGGGCTGGACGGCGCTGCCCGTAAAGCCCGGCGACGCCCTCCCCGACCTGTGGCGAGCGGCGGCGGACCGTACGGGGACGGCGTACGAGCGGGCGGCGGACGTGGGCGCGGAGACGGGCGAGGGCCCGGCGACGGTGGCAGGGGGCTGGTCATGAAGGGGAGCTGGGCGTTGGCGCACAACGACGGTGCGTACGGGGTCGGCCCCGGGCGAGGGGAGGCACGGGCATGAGCGGCCGGGCGCGACTGACGCTGACCGCGGCGGTGGCCACGCTGTGCGCCTCCTGCGCGCTGCTGCCGCTGGTGGATCCGGTCAGCTGGATGTTCCAGGCGGCGGCCCTGCTGGCGATCATGACCGGCGCGGGGGCGCTGGCCCGTCGGGCCCCCCTCGCCAGGCCGCTGACCATCGGCGCCCAGGCCCTGGTCGCCGTCGTGCTGCTGACTTTCCTCTTCGCCCCGGCCGAGGCGATCCTCGGGCTGCTGCCGGGCCCGGACGCCCTCGCGGAGTTCGGCCGGCTGCTGCGCGAAGGCGTCCAGGACGTCGGCCGGTACGCCATCCCCGCCCCCGTCACCCCCGGCATCCGGCTGCTGCTGGTCGCCGGTGTGCTGGTGATAGGGCTGATCGTGGACGCACTGGCGGTCACGTACCGCAGTGCGGCTCCCGCCGGGCTGCCGCTGCTCGCGCTCTACTCGGTGGCGGCCGGGCTGTCCCAGGGCGGCGCGGGCTGGCTGTGGTTCCTGCTCGCGGCGGCCGGCTATCTGCTGCTCCTGCTGGCCGAGGGGCGGGACCGGCTCTCCCAGTGGGGCCGGGTGTTCGGCGGCGCGGCCGCCGGAGCGGACCGGCCGGGCGGCGGCCGGGGCCTCGCGGCGGCGGGCAGGGCGGCGCCGGCACCGGTCCGTACGGGCCACAGGATCGGCGCCCTGGTGCTCGGGATCGCGCTGGTGGTGCCCGCCGCGCTGCCCTCCCTCGGCGGCGGGCTGCTCGGCCGGACCGGCGACGGCGCGGGCCCCGGAGGCGGGGGCGGCACGATCTCCGCGGTGAACCCGCTGGTGTCGCTGCAGGACAGCCTCAACCAGCCCGAGGACAAGGAAGTCCTCAACTACCGCACCACCGCCGCCGACACCCGTGACCTGTATCTGCGGATCGTCGCCCTCGACAAGTTCGACGGCACGACCTGGAAGCCGTCCGAGCGGACGGTCACCGACGTCCCCGAGCGGCTCCCGCAGCCGGCCGGACTCAGTCCCACGGTCGACCTCGACCGGATCAACACCTCGATCTCGACCGCCGGGTGGTACGCCCAGAACTGGCTGCCGCTCCCCTACCCCGCGTCCAAGGTGGACATCTCCGGCCGCTGGCGCTACGAGCCCCAGGGCCGCACCCTCGTCGGGGACCGCGGGCAGAACACCCGCGGCCTGCAGTACCAGGTCGAGAGCCTGCAGGTCCGGCCCACGCCGCGGCAGCTGGCCGGCGCCGCGGCGCCGCCCGCGGACCTGCTGCGCGAGTACACCAAGTTCCCGGACTCCCTCCCCCAGACCGTACGGAGCACCGCCCGCCGGGTCACCCAGGGCGCACCGACCGCCTACGCCAAGGCCGTCAAGCTCCAGGACTGGTTCGCGCTCAACGGCGGGTTCAGCTACAACACGGATGTCCGGGCCGGCAGCGGTTCCCAGGCCATAGCGCGGTTCCTGCGGGACAGGCAGGGCTTCTGCGTCCACTTCTCGTTCTCGATGGCGGCGATGGCCCGCACGCTGGGCATCCCCGCCCGGGTCGCGGTCGGCTTCACCCCGGGCACCAAACAGCCCGACGGCACCACCTCGGTCAGCCTCAAGGACGCGCACGCCTGGCCCGAGCTGTACTTCCAGGGCATCGGCTGGACCCGCTTCGAGCCGACCCCGAGCCGGGGCACCATCCCGGACTACGCCACCCCCGACACCGCGGACACGACCGATCCCGGCAACCCGGCGCCCGAACCCGCCCGGCCCGAGGCCCCTGCCGACGGTCCCTCGGCGGCACCCTCCTGCGGCCCCGGTGAGCAGCAGTCGGATGCGGGCTCGGGATGCCTGGCGCTGCCCGCGCAGTCCGGTGCGCGCCCGTCCGACGGCGGCCCGTCCCCCTGGGCGGTGGCCGGCATCGCGCTGGCCGCGCTGCTCGTCCTGGTGCTACCCGCGATCCCGCTGCTGTGGCGGCTGCGCAAGCGCTCCGGGCGGCTGGCGGGCGGCGGCCCCGGTGCGGACGGCGCGACGGCCGCCCTCGCCGCCTGGCACGAGCTGCTCGACACCGCCTGGGACTTCGGCATCCTGCCGGACGATTCGCTGACCCCGCGCAAGGCGGCCGCGCGGATCATCCGCATCGGAAAACTGCCACCGGAGCCCGCCGCGGCCGCGCAGCGCATCGCGGCGGCCGTCGAGCAGGTTCTCTATGCCCCGCGGCCGCAGCCGGTGTCCGGCCTCGCCGGCGACGTCCAACGGGTGCGGGCCGGGTTGCAAAGCGGCGCACCCCGTGGCATACGGCTGCGCGCCTGCCTGGCCCCGCGCTCCGCGGCCCGCCTCCGCTGGGCCTGCGCCGCCCGTTGGGCGTCCCTGCTGCTCCGGTGGCGCACCAGCCGTCCGGTGGTATCGGCGCGGCGAGCGGTGGCCGCCCTGCGGCCACGACGGCAACGGGCGTGAGGGAAGGCCTCGTCCAGAGGCCTCTCGTCCGGGGGCCCGGGGTTGTGCTCAGGGCCTTCGTGAGCAGGGGCCGCCCGCCCGCGAGGCACGACAACGTGCTGCGGCCGCCCCTATCGCCGGGCGGCCGCAGCACAGAGAAGAATTCAGAGAGAAGGAGAGATCGGGCTCCGGGCCGAAGGAGGGGTCATCCGTCGGCTCAGTGGCCCTGTTGTTCGTCGCGGCGCCGCTGCCAGCGGTCCTCGATGCGGTTCATCATCGAGCGGCGCTGCCTTGCCTGACGACGCGCCGGGCCGCCCGGAGCACCCGCACCGGCCTGCTGGTCACCCGGCTTGGGAGCCTTCCGCCATCCGGTGACCGCCAGCACGGCGCAGCCGAGCATGACGAGGAAGCCCACCACGCTGATCCAGATCTGCTGCGCGACCATTCCGGCCATGAGCAGGGCGATACCCACCAGGAAGCCCGCGACCGCTTGGTAGACCCGTCGCCGGGTGTACGTACGCAGCCCGCTTCCCTCAAGCGCTGTCGCGAACTTGGGATCTTCGGCGTACAGCGCTCGCTCCATCTGCTCGAGCATGCGCTGCTCGTGCTCCGAGAGCGGCACGGAGTCCTCCTACTCGTCGGTCGCGGGGGGCGACCGGGGTGCGACCCTTTCAGGATAGGCAGGGAATCGCCCCCGTGAAACCCGCCCCTCGACGCCAATTCACTGTCCGGGCCGCCGCGGCGACCGGTGGTGATGCTGCCTGCATTCCCCACCCGCCTGTCCGTCATGCCGGGACGTCGTCCCCCGATCATACGGGGCGAAGCGGCTGATCGGGTGGCCTGTGGCCGACTGCACGCGGTGGCCGGGGCGCTGCGCGGGTCAGTCACGCTCCGCGAGGACGTGCAGCTGGGTGGCGACGGAGTGGAACGCGGGCTGCTCGGCGGCGGCCGCCTCCAGCTTCAGCAGCGCGTCCATGGCGCCCGGCTCGGTGTCGACCAGCACACCGGGGACCAGGTCGGCGAAGACCCGTACGCCGTGGACCGCGCCGACCTGCAGGCCGGTGGCGGCGACCAGGTCGGTGAGCTGGTCGGCGGTGAACCGGCGGGGCATCGGGTCGCCCTCGCCCCAGCGGCCGGCGGGGTCCGTGAGGGCCCGGTGGGCCTCTGTGAAGTGGCCCGCGAGGGCGCGGGCGAGGACGGCGCCGCCCAGGCCGGCCGCGAGCAGGCTGAGGGTGCCCGCCGGGCGCAGCGCGTCGACGGCGTTGCCGATGCCCTCGGCCGGGTCGTCGACGTACTCCAGCACGCCGTGGCAGAGCACGGCGTCGTAGCCGCCGCGCTCGACGACGTCGAACAGGCCGTGGGCGTCGCCCTGGACCGCGCGCACCCGGTCGGCCACACCCGCTTCCGCGGCGCGGCGCTCCAGGGCGAAGAGGGCGTTGGGGCTGGGGTCGACGACGGTGACGCGGTGGCCGAGGCGGGCGACCGGCACAGCGAAGTTGCCGGTGCCGCCGCCGGTGTCGAGGACGTCCAGGGCGTCGCGCCCAGCGGCCTTGACCCGGCGCTCCAGGGCGTCCTTGAGGACGTCCCAGACCACGGCGGTACGAAGGGATGCGCGCGGGCGCAGCGGGTCAGACACGGCGGGTGGCTCCTCGGCGGGGGCATGAACATCCAGTTGCTCACCACCCTATTCCGTCCCAGGCGATCCGCCGATTGCGGAGTCGAACGGATCGTGCGTGGCGTGATCGCCGGCCCCTCGCCCCGCCCGCTCCCCCGCGCCCGCGCCTCCCTTCAGACGGCCCGACGGCCGACCGGCCACCGGGCCGGCTGCCCGCCCCTCACCCCGCCCGCTGGGGCGGCAGCGACGGCTGGAGGAGCAGCATCCGCTCCACCAGGCGCAGGAACATCGCGGCGTCGCGCAGAAGATCATCGGCGTCACGGCGGCTGGCCGCGCCGGCTATGCCGGCCTCCGCCTTGGCGCGGCGGGCGGCCCCGGAGGCGAACAGGGCACTCCACTCCGCGAGTTCGGGAGCGACCTCCGGCAGCACCTCCCAGGCGCTGCGGATACGCTGCCTGCGCCGCACCGTGGTCTCCGGCCGGCCGCGGACGGCGAGGACGGCGGCGGCGGTGCGCAGCGCGGCCAGATGGGCCGTGGCGAACTGCTCGTTGGGGGTTTCCAGGGTCCGGGCTTCGTCGAGGCCGTGCTGGGCCTGGGCGAGCAGGTCGAGGGCGGCGGGTGGTGCGGCGGCCCGCCGCAGGACGGGGTGGACATCGCTCGGGGGACCGTACGCAGCGGAGCTGCCCCCATGGGGACGAGCTGCCATGACGAACCTCCTGTCGTCGCATGCCGGTTGGGACCGAATGCTGATTCGGACCGTATGACCCCATCGTGAGGTACGCCACTGACAATCGACCCTGACCTGCACTTTCGTCGGAGGCGGGGCGGTTCCTGCAGCATGGGTTCCCAACAGCCCCTTGCGGAACGGGGGGTGGGATGCTGCATACTTTTTGGACTGACCAGTCAGTTCAAGGGAGGGGATCGTGGACAGCACCCCGCACGGGGCGGCGGTCACGGCCACGGGATTCGGCCTCAAGGGCCCCCGCGGATGGGCGTTCCGGGACATCACCGTCACGGCCGGGCCGGGCTCGCTGATCGCCGTACAGGGCCCTTCCGGCTCGGGCCGTACGTGTCTGCTGCTCGCGCTCACCGGACGGATGAAGCCCGCCGCGGGCACCGCCGAGGTCGGCGGGCTGCCGCTGCCCAAGAAGATGGCGGCGGTCCGGTCCGTGACCGCGCTCGCCCATGTGCCGGGCGTCGCCGAGCTCGACCCCGCTCTGACCGTAGGCGAGCATCTGCGTGAACGCGCCCTCCTGCAGGGCCGGTTCGGCGGTTCGCTGCGTGCGCTGCTGCGGCCGCGCCGGGAGCGCAGGGCCCAGGCCCGCGCCCTGGTGGACGGCGCGCTCGAGGCGGCCGGGCTCGACCCGGAGACGCTGCCCAAGGGGATCCGCACCTGTGTGCGCGACCTGGAGCGGCTGGAGGCGCTGCGGCTGTCCGTGGCGCTGGCGCTGATCGGCGGGCCGCGGCTGCTCGCCGTCGACGACACCGATCTGAAGCTGTCCGACGAGGAGCGCGCGGCGGCCTGGACGATGCTGCGCGGCCTGGCGGCGGCCGGCACGACGGTGCTCGCGGTGTGCAGCGAGCCGCCCGGGGACACCGAGGGTGTGGTGCTGGTGCATACGGGCGGCCGCCCGGCGCAGGACGCCCCGAAGGCCGCGCCCGGCGACGGCGCCGCCCCGGAACAGGACGGGCACGACAACGAGGAGGGGGCGGCCGATGCGCTCGCCGAAGCTGGCCGCGCTTGAGCTGAAGCGCTTCGGGAGGGGGAAGCTGCCGCGCGCGGCGCTGGCCGCCCTTCTGCTGCTGCCGCTCCTGTACGGCGCGCTGTACCTGTGGTCCTTCTGGGACCCGTACGGGCGGCTGGACAAGATACCCGTCGCGCTGGTCAACGAGGACTCGGGCGCGGACGTCGGCGGCAAACGGATCTCGGCGGGCGACAGCATCGTCGACGGGCTGGCCGGCAGCCACACTTTCGACTGGCGCCCCGTGGACGCCCAGGAGGCCGCCAGGGGCGTCGAGGACGGCACGTACTACCTGTCGCTGTCCATCCCGAAGGACTTCAGCCGGCGGATCGCCTCCAGCTCCGGCGACCACCCGGAGACCGGCGCCCTCAAGGTGCGGACGAACGACGCGAACAACTACATCGTCGGGCAGATCTCCCGGACGGTGTTCTCCGAGGTGCGCGCGGCGGCCTCCGCCAAGTCGTCGCGGACCTTCCTCGACAAGATCTTTGTCTCTTTCTCGACTCTGCACGGCAAGACCGAACAGGCCGCGAACGGCGCCGACCGGCTCAAGGACGGCATCGGCCGGGCCAAGGACGGTGCGGGCAAGCTGGCCGACGGCCTGGGCGACGCCAAGAACGGCAGCGGCAGACTGGTCACGGGCCTGGGCGACCTCGACGCGGGAGCCGGGCGGCTCTCCCGGGGCAGCTCCGACCTCGCGCGGGGTGCCGGTACGGCGGCCCAGGGGGCGCACCAACTGGCCGGCGGTTCCGGGCAGGTGGCCGACGGGACACAGCAGCTCGCCGACAAGGTCAACGGCCTCGTCGACCAAGTAGGGCCCTTCATCCGGGCGCACGGCAAGGAGATCGGCGAGGCGGCACAGCTGGTCGCGGACGGCTCGCAGGCGGTCCGCGACCATCTGGACAAGCTTCCCGCGGCGGCCGCCACCGGGGCGAAGCTCTCCCGGGGGATCTCCGACCACCTGAACACGTACTACCGGATGCGCTGCGAGAGCGGCGTCAGCCTCGACACCTCCTGCGCCGAGCTGAAGCGGCTCACGCAGCAGGCGGCCACCGCGGCGGACAAGGCCGAGGAGGTCAGCGGGTACGTCCACGACCAGGAGAACCTCGACCAGCTGGGCCGGGACCTGGACACGCTGCACTCCCTGGCGAGCGAGCTGGCCGAGCGCGGGCCGACGATGGGCGCCGACATGGACGCCGCGGTCAAGAAGATCAACGACCTGAACGACGGTGCGCACAAGGTGTCCGCGGGGGCCCGCAAGCTGGCCGCCGGCAACGACCGGCTCGCCGCCGGCGCGGGCGAGCTGCGCGACGGCGCGCGGGAGCTGCACGACGGTACGGGCCGGGCCGCGTCCGGTATGGGCGAGCTCGACTCCGGTGTGGGCAGGCTCAAGGACGGCGCGCACACCCTGGACGGCGGGCTGTTCAAGCTCTCCGACGGCTCGCAGGAGCTGGCCGGCGGACTGCACGACGGGGCGAAGCAGATCCCCGACTACGGCAAGAAGGACCGCGACGCACGTACCCTGGTCATGTCCGACCCGGTGCAGCTCGCCTCGGACTCCGCCCACAAGGCGCCCAACTACGGCACGGGGTTCGCCCCGTACTTCATCCCGCTGTCCCTGTGGGTCGGCGCCATGGTGGCGTACATGCTGATCCAGCCGCTCAACCGGCGGGCACTGGCGATGGGCGCGTCCTCCTGGCGGGTGGCGGTGTCCGGCTGGCTGCCGGTCTTCGGCGTGGGGGTGCTGCAGACCGCGGCCCTGATGGCCGTACTGCACTTCGGGCTCGGCCTGGAGATGGCGCGGGCGGCCGGCACGATCGGCTTCCTGGTGCTGGTGACGGCCTGCTTCTCGGCGATCGTGCAGTGGCTGAACGCGCAGTTCGGACCGGCCGGGCGGATCCTGGTGCTGGCGCTGCTGATGCTCCAGCTGACCTCGGCGGGCGGCACCTATCCGGTGCAGACCAGTCCCGGCTTCTTCGGCGCCATCCACCCGTATCTGCCGATGAGTTACATCGTGGAGGGGCTGCGCCGGCTGATCACGGGCGGTGGCCTCGCGCCCGTATGGCAGGGCAGTGCGGTACTGCTGGCGTTCACCGCCGGGGCGCTCGCTCTGACGTCCCTGACGGCGCGCGGCCGCCAGGTGGTGCGCATGAAGGACCTGCATCCGGAGCTGAGCCTGTGAGCGGGCGCACCGACGGGACCGGCACAATCGCCCCCATGGACAGCTCCACTACACGCCGCGACGCCACCCGGCGCAAGCTCTTCGAGGCCGCGGTCACGCTCATCGCCGAACAGGGCTTCTCCTCCACCACGGTGGACGAGATCGCCGAGCGGGCCGGCGTCGCGAAGGGCACCGTCTACTACAACTTCGCGAGCAAGAACGTTCTCTTCGAGGAGCTGCTGCGGCACGGCATCGAGCTGCTGGCGACCTCCTTGCAGGCGGCCTCCGAAGAGGTCACCGACCGGGGCGGCAGCAGGATCGACGCGCTGGACGCGATGATCCGGGCCGGCCTGGACTTCATCTCCCGCTACCCGGCGCTCACCCAGCTCTACGTCGCCGAACTGTGGCGCACCAACCGGGCCTGGCAGTCGACGCTGATGGTGGTGCGCGAGCGGGCCATCACCGTGGTGGAGGACGTGCTGCGCGAGGCGGTGGCGGGCGGCGAGCTGAGCGAGGAGATCGACATCCCGCTGACCGCCTCGGCGCTGTTCGGGATGGTGCTGGTGGCCGCCCTGGACTGGCAGTCCTACCAGCCGCACCGGTCGATCGACGATGTGCACGCCGCGCTGTCGCGGCTGCTCCAGGGGCGGGTCAGCGGCCGCCCCGGATAGCGCCCGGGCAGTCCCGGGAAAACGAGTGCGCGCCGTATCGGTCAGGTACGGCGCGCACCCCTTTACTCCCCCGTTCTCCCCCAGGGCCCCGCACAAAAGAGTGCGCTGCCCTGGCACGAATCGTTCCCCCGCCGATCCGACCAGGGCAGCGCTTCCCCCGTGCTCCCCCGTGGAGCCCCCGTGCTCCCCCGTGTTCCCCCGTCACGTCCGGGAGCCGCGCCGCTCCGCCGCCCCGTGTCGGCGGTGCGGCGCCGCTTCCCTTCCGTGGCCCCCACTCTTCCGTCCCGGCGGGTTCCGGCCCATCCGCGCACCTACTCATCTGGGCGTCTGAGTACGGATACTCAAAGCTGAGCACCGGCCCCCAGCGGGGGCCTACGATCTCCGGCGTGTCCGTACTTCCCTTGGTTTTCACCAGTGGCTGGGCGAGCGGGATCAACGCCTACGCCGTCGTCCTGCTCTTCGGCCTGCTCGGCACGGCCGGCCTCACCGATGAGGTGCCCGCGGCGCTGCAGCGCCCGGATGTGCTGATCGTGGCCGGGGTGCTCTTCGTGTGCGAGGCCGTCGCCGACAAGGTCCCGTACGTGGACTCGGTCTGGGACGCCGTGCACACGGTGATCCGGCCCGTCTCCGGCGGCGTGGTGGCGGCGCTGCTGGCCGGGCACGACGGCTCGCTGCCCGAGCTGGCGGCGGGCGCGGTGGGCGGCTCCACGGCGCTGCTGAGCCATCTGGTCAAGGCGGGCGCGCGGATCGCGGTCAACACCTCGCCGGAGCCGGCCAGCAACATCGTGCTGAGCCTGGTCGAGGACCTGGCGGTCGCCGGGCTCATCGCCTTCGCCGTCTTCCATCCGGTGGCCGCGGCGGTCATCGCGGCCGTACTGCTGGCCGCCGGCATCGCGCTGGTGATCCTGCTCTGGTCGCGGATCCGCCGGTTCCTGCGGCGCCGGCGTGCACGGCGCGAGGAGAAGCGGCTGGCCGCGGCGGGCGGGGCGGTGCCACCGGCGGGCTGACCGCGCCCGCCCGGCCGGCCGGAGCCACCGCGGTCACCGGCCGTGCGGGCGTTGTCAGTGGGGCCGGATAAAGTCGCAGGCATGGCACGGATTGCGGTGATCGGCGCCGGGATGGGCGCGATGGCGGCCGCCGCCCGGCTGGCCGTCGCGGGCCACCGGGTGGCGGTGTTCGAGCGCGGCGCGACATACGGCGGCGCGGTACGGCGGCTGGAGCGGGACGGCTTCGCGTTCGATACGGGGCCGGGTCTGCTGCATCTGCCGGCCGTCTACCGCGACCTGTTCCTCAAGACCGGCCGCGAGCCGCTGGAGAGCTGCGTCGAGCTCACCCAGGTCGACCCCGCGAGCCGCCATGTCTTCCCCGACGGCACGGCCGTATCGCTGCCCAACGCCTCGCGGGCCGGCATCGTGGCGGCCCTGGACGAGGCGCTGGGCGCGGGCTCCGGCGAGCGCTGGAGCGCGCTGGTGGGCCGCGCCCGCGAGGCCTGGGACGCCACCCGCCGGCCGCTCCTGGAGGAACCGCTGTGGCACCAGTGGCGGGTGCTGGGGCGCGACCCGTATCCGGCGGTGCGCAGACGCGGGCTGTTCGGGCGCGGCAAGGGCCCCACGACCGCCACCCTCGCCGAGGTCGCCCGCCGTGAGCTGGCCGACCCCCGGCTGATCGCGCTGCTGGAGAGCCATGCGCTGGCGTACGGCTTCGACCCGCGCAGCGCCCCGGCGAGCGCCGCCGTGCTGCCGTACATGGAGCAGACCTTCGGCAGCTGGTATGCGCGCGGCGGCATGCGGGCGCTGGCCGATGCGCTGTACGAGCGCTGCCTGGCGCGCAAGGTGGAGTTCACCTTCGGCGCGGAGGTGGCCCGCATCGTCGAGAAGGACGGCGGCGCGGCGGGTGTCGAGCTGGCCGACGGGCGGTCCGCGGAGGCGGAGTGCGTGGTCGCGGGCATCGATCCGGCCCGGCTGCCGGCGCTCCTTGACGGCCGGGATGCGTACGGGCAGGACGATGTACGGCCGCCGGCCGGCCCCGGCGACCGTGCGACGGGGCGGCTCACGGTCTGTCTGGCGCTGCGCGGAGCGCGCGAGCCGGGTGCGGCGCACCGGACCGTCGTGCACGCCGCGGAACGCGCGGCGGAGCTGGCGGGCGTCTTCGGCGACGCCGCCGGCCCGGGGCCGCTGTGCGCACGGCCGACGGTGACCGTACTGCGGCCCGACGACCCCGCCACCCGGCCCGACGACGGCCATGAGGCCGTCACGCTGAGCGCTGCCGTCGCGCCGCCCGGCCCGTCCGGAGGGCCGGACCGGGATGCCGCCGAGGCGGCCGCGGACCGGCTGACGGAGGTCGCCGAGGCGGCGGTGCCGGGGCTGCGGGAGCGGGTGCTGTGGCGCGAGGTGCTGCCGCCGGCGGACGACGCGCTGGTGCCGGGACCGGCGCTGGCCGGCCGGGAGGGCCGCTTTCTGCGGCCCGGCAACCGCACCCGGATACCGGGGCTCTACGCGGTCGGTGGCTGGTCGCACCCGGGCGGCGGGCTGGCGCATGCCGGGATGTCCGGCGCGCTCGTCGCGGGTCTGATCGTGAACGGCGACGACTGGCACGGCTCCACCTGAGCGCAGGGGGATGCCCGGGCCTATGGGGTGAGGTGAGGGTGTAGCTGCCGGCCGCGGTCGGCGGGGCCGCCGTCGCCCGGCCGTCCCGGCGCCCGGGAGCTCAGTAGCGGTACTGCTGCCCGTCGTACCCCTGCTGCTGGTACGGCGGGTAGGGCGGCTGCTCGGGAGGCAGCTCGCCATCGCGTTGCTGCGGGACCCAGACGCCGGACGATGTGTCGCCGTAGCCCTGGCCCGCGTTCTGGCCGGGCGGCGTGCCCTGACCGTCGTACTGCTGCGCACCGTAGGGCGACTGGGCGTACGGATCAGGCTGCTCGTAGGGGTCGTAGGCCGCGGAGTACTGCTGGCCGCCGGCGTACGGGTCGGAGTAGGGCGCCTGGCCCTGGCCGGGGCCGTCGCCGTAGGCCGCGTAGGGGTCGGCGTAGGCGTCCTGGGCGGACGCGCTCTGTCCGTAACCGCCGCCGTACGCATAGCCGTTGCCGTCGCTGTTTCCGTTTCCGCTGTCGGCGGCGCCGCCGTAGACGTCGTAGCCGCTGTAGCCGTTCTGCGGGGTGCGGGCGTCGGGGCTGTATATGCCGTACTGCCCGGTCTCCTCGGGCATCGGCTGCGGGGCGTAGACGGCGGTGGTGTCGGCGCGCGCGTAGTCGCCCTGGCCGGCGAAGGACTGTGTGTCGTAGGGCCCGGCGTCGTAGGACTGCGTGGCGAAGGCCTGGGTGGCGAACACGCTCTGGTCCTGCTGGTCCTGGTACGGGTCCTGCCCGCGGTAGCCGCCGGCCGCGTAGTCGTCGGCCTTGTAGTCGTACGAGCCCGGTCCGGCGGAGGTGCCCGCGCTCTGGAAACCGCCCGTGCTCTGGAAGCCGCCGGTGCTCTCGAAGGTGTCCGGGCCGCCGTCGGCGCCCGGCCCGGGTCCGTCGGTGGGCGCTGCCGCCTCCAAGTCGGAGATCTGCAGGGTCGGTTCGGCGGCGGGGGCACCCCCCGGGCGGGCGCGGCGGCGACGGCTCGCGCCGGGCTTGCCGCCCAGCGCCCAGCCGGTGGTGAAGCCGCGCTTGAAGGAGAGCGTCACATTGGTCTGGCCGACGGCGAACGCGATCAGGCCCGCCCCGATCACGATCACCGAGGGGATGATCACGCCGACGACCACGGCGAGGAAGCCGGTGAAGGCGAGCAGCCGCCAGCGCAGACGGGCCTTGTACTGGAGCAGGACCTCACCCAGCAGCCACAGGGCGACCAGGCCGAACGCGATATAGAGGACCGTCCAGCCCATATACGCCCCTACTTCCGCCGCTCACCGGCCACCGTGATCAGGACTGCTGGTGCAGCCCCAGATTCTCGTAGATTTCAAGGGTCGCCGTGGAGTGGTTCAGGGTAATGAAGTGCAACCCGGGAACGTCCTCGGCCATCAAGCGCGCACAAAGGTCCGTCGCGTACTCGATGCCAATGGAGCGTACCGCCGCCGGGTCGTCCTTGACGGCGAGGATGCGCTCGGCCAGCTCGGGCGGGAAGGCAGCATTGCTGAGCTGCGCGAACCGTTCGATCTGACGGACGTTCGTGACCGGCATGATCTCCGGAATGATCGGCGTCGAGCAACCCGCCGCCCTGACCCGGTCCCGCAGCCGGAAGTAGTCCTCGGGGTAGAAGAACATCTGGGTGATCGCGAAGTCCGCGCCGGCCCGGCACTTGTCGACGAAGTGGGCGACGTCGGTGTCCCAGTCGGTCGAGCGCGGGTGCATCTCGGGGAAGGCCGCGACGCCGACGCAGAAGTCGCCGGACTCCTTGATCAGCCGGACCAGGTCGGCGGCGTAGGCGACACCGTCGGGGTGCCTGACCCATTCGCCCATCGGGTCACCGGGCGGGTCACCGCGCAGCGCGAGCATATTGCGGATACCGGCGTCGGCGTACTGGCCGATGATGTTGCGGAGGTCCGCCGTGGAGTGGTTGACCGCGGTCAGATGGGCGACCGGGGTGAGGGTGGTGTCGGTGGCGATGCGCTCGGTGGCGCGCACCGTACCGTCTCGGGAGGTGCCGCCGGCTCCGTACGTCACGGAGACGAAGGTCGGGGAGACGGCCTCGATCCGACGAATGGCGTTCCACAGGGTCCGCTCACCCTTCTCGGTCTTCGGGGCGGCGAACTCAAACGAGTATGACTGCTTGCCGGAAGCCAGCAGTTCGCGCACTGTGCGTGCGCGATCAGTCCTGGTGGAAGCTGTACCTAGGGCCATACCGGCAGGTTAACCACGGCCCGGTCTCACACCAACCGTCATCGACGTTTTGCCTGGTTGGCCGGTTTCGTGTCCACTACTTGGACATTTTGCGGGGCGGAGAGGGCCTGGCGGGGCGGGTGGGGGCCGCTGGCGGGGCCGGTGGGGACCCTGGGGCGGGTCGAACACATCCCGTAGGGGACGCAGGCGCCCCCTCGGGGCCGACAACGTGACGGAAAGGGTCGGTATTCCCCGGCCCCTGGCCCCAGGCCCGCGCCCCTGACCCTGGCCCCCGGCCCATCGGACAGGCTCTAGCCCTCGGACAGGCTCTAGCCCTCCCAGGCGCGGATCCGCTTGGCCAGGGCTGCAGTCGCCGTGCCGGGATCGTCGGACTCCGTGATGGCGCGGACCACCACGACCCGGCGGGCGCCCGCCTGGAGCACCTCGTCCAGATTGCCGGCGTCGATGCCGCCGATGGCGAACCAGGGGCGCTGCGGAGCCTGCGCCGCCGTGTACCGGACCAGATCGAGGCCGGGGGCATGGCGGCCCGGTTTCGTGGGCGTCGGCCAGCACGGGCCCGTGCAGAAGTAGTCCACCCCGGCCTCGGCGATCGCGGCGTCCACCTCCGCCTCGGCATGGGTGGAGCGGCCTATGAGGACGTTGTCGCCGAGGATGGCGCGGGCGGCCGGGACCGGCAGATCGCCCTGCCCGAGGTGGAGCACATCGCTGCCGATGGCATGGGCGACATCCGCGCGGTCGTTGACGGCGAGCAGCTTGCCGTGCCGCCGGCAGGCGTCCGCGAAGACTTCGAGGTGACGGAGCTCCTCGCCGGCCTCCATGCCCTTGTCGCGCAGCTGGACGATGTCGACGCCGGACGCGAGCACCGCGTCCAGGAACTGAGGGAGGTCGCCCTGGGTCCGGCGGGCGTCCGTGCAGAGGTAGAGGCGGGCGTCGGACAGGGCCTGGCGTGCGGTGGTCATCGGGCGGCTTCCCCCCGGGTCGGGGGTGTGCGGGCCGGCGCCGCCGTCGACGGCGTCCCCGCCCTCCATCACTCGATCATCGGCCGCTGGGCCCGGATCGGCCGCTCCA
>NZ_JBSFYC010000045.1:0-62565 GCF_053595675.1 Streptomyces sp. NPDC002446
GCGGTGGACCAGACGCGGGAGGAGGCGCAGGGCAAGGGGGTGGAGCTGCGGGGGGTGCGTCAGCAGGTGTTCGTCCAGGGCAATGGTGTGCTGCTGGAGCGGATCGCGCTGAATCTGGTGCAGAACGCGGTGCGGTACAACGTGGCGGAGGAGGGCTGGGTGGAGGTGACCACCCAGGCGCTTCCGGGGTGTGCGGTGCTGGTGGTCGCCAATACGGGGCCGGTGGTTCCGGCGTATGAGGTGGAGAACCTCTTCGAGCCGTTCCGGCGGCTGCGTACCGAGCGCACCGGCAGCGACAAGGGCGTGGGTCTGGGCCTGTCCATCGTGCGCTCGGTGGTGCGCGCACACGACGGCACGATCACCGCCGAGCCCCGCGACGGGGGCGGCCTGACCCTGCGCGTCGTACTGCCGCGGTAGCCGTGCGCTCAGCCGTGCTCCGCCCGGTGGTGGCCGGTGAGGGCCTCGGCCGCGGCCTGGCCGCAGACCCGGGCGGCGCCGTGGGTGGCGAGGTGGAGCGCGCCCCGCGGCGGGGCCTGGGGGACGCCCATTTCGACGACGGCGGTGTCCGGGCGGGCGGCGAGCAGGGCGTGCAGCGCGTCGGCCATCCAGGGGTGGCGGTGGACGTCGCGGACGACGGCGACGATACGCCGGCCGCCGGCCGCGGCGAGCAGGCCGTCGATCAGCGCCGCGGTACCGGCGCCGGCGGCCGACTCGGCGGTGTAGGCGGCGGTTTCGGTGCCGGGGAGGAGGCGGGCCAGTTCGGCGCCGACGCCCCAGGGGGTGTCGTCGCCCACGGCGATGTTGGCGAGGGGGGTGAAGGCGGCGACATGGGCGGGGCCGGTCAGCGGCTCGTACGGCCGGCCGGCGGTCGTACGGCGCAGGGCGCGCCGGGCCGCGGTCAGGCCGATCCCGGGTGCGGGCGCGGCCCCCTCCCCCGCGCCCGCGCTCCCGGTCCAGCGTGCCAGGGCACGCACCCGTGCTGCGGCGTCGGCGAGCCGCTCCTCCGGCAGCTCGCCATCGCGCACCGCCCGCACCAGGGCGTCCCGCAGCCGCAGCACGGTGTCCTCGTCGGCCAGTCCGCCGCCCACACAGATCGCGTCGGCGCCGGCCGCGACGGCCAGCACGCTGCCGCGCTCGATGCCGTAGGTGGCGGAGATGGCCTGCATCTCCATCCCGTCGGTGACGATCAGCCCGTCGAAGCCGAGGCCGCCCTCGGCGACGGGGGCGCGCAGCAGTCCGTGGAGCGCGGCCGGGCTGAGCGTGGCGGGGCGGTCGCCGTCCAGGGCGGGCAGCAGGATGTGTGCGCTCATCACGGCCCGGGTGCCGGCGGCGACGGCGGCGCGGAACGGCACCAGTTCGCGTTCCTGGAGGGTGGGCAGGTCAGCGGCGATGCGCGGCAGGTCGTGGTGGGAGTCGACGGCGGTGTCGCCGTGGCCCGGGAAGTGCTTGGTGCAGGCGGCGACGCCGGCCGACTGCAGCCCCTCGACGTAGGCGGCGGTGTGCCGGGCGACCAGCTGCGGGTCGGCGCCGAAGGAGCGGACGCCGATGACCGGGTTGGCGGGGTTGGAGTTGACGTCGGCGGAGGGTGCCCAGTTGAGGTTGACGCCGCAGTCGGCCAGCCGGCGGCCGAGCTCGCGGGCGACCGCGCGGGTCAGGGCGGTGTCGTCGACGGCGCCCAGCGCGTGGTTGCCGGGGAAGGAGGAGCCGCCGCGTACGTCGAGGCGGGTGACGTCGCCGCCCTCCTCATCGATGGCGACCAGGATGTCCTCGCGTTCCGCCCGCAACCGGGCGGTGAGGGCGGCGAGTTGCCCGGGGTCGGTGATGTTGCGGCCGAAGAGCCCGACCGAGGCCAGGCCCTCTGCGACCCGGCGCAGCAGCCAGTCGGGGGCGGTGGTGCCGGTGAAGCCGGGCTGGAGGACGGCGAGCGCGTCGCGGGTGAGGGTGTCGGCGGAGCGTACGGAGTGCGCCGAGCCTGCGGAAGGAGTCATGGACTGCGTTATCCCTTCACTGCGCCGGAGGTGAGACCGCCGACCGCCTTGCGTTGCAGGAACAGGAAGAGGACCAGGATCGGGACGGCGAAGATCGAGGCGGCGGCCATGGTGGCACCCCAGTCGTCCCCGAACTGGGTCTGGAACTGCGAGAGCCACAGCGGCAGGGTGCCCATGGCCGGCTCCTTGTTGAGGACCAGCACCAGCGGGAACTCGTTCCAGGCGGTGATGAAGCCGAAGAGGGAGGTGGCCATCAGACCAGGCGCCAGCAGCGGGAAGACGACCTTGGTGAAGGCCTGGCGGCGGGAGCAGCCGTCGACCATCGCGGACTCCTCCAGCTCCTTGGGCACCGCGGCGACATAGCCCCGCAGCGTCAGGAGGGTGAAGGGCAGCACCATCAGCATGTAGAAGAAGGTGAGCGGCACCAGGCTGTTGAGCATGTCCGCGTCCCGCACGATCAGGTAGATCGAGATCACCATGACCTCCCAGGGCGCCATCTGGGCGACCATGAAGGTCAGCAGGATGCCCTTGCGGCCCCTGAAGCGCATGCGGGTGAGCGCGAACGCCCCGCACAGCGCGATGACCAGCGACAGCCCGACGGCGAGGACGGTCACGACGACGGAGTTCCCGGCCAGGGTCCAGAAGTCCGGGGCCTGCACGGCGGTCGCGAAGTGCTCGAAGGTGCCGTGGAAGGGGAACCACACGGGGTCTTCGCTGATGATGTCCCGGGTCGGTTTGAAGGCCGTGTTGAACATCCAGTAGACCGGGAAGACGAAGCCGGCGGCGAGCACGATCGCCGTGGCGTTGGGCCAGATCCGGCCGGCGAGGGAGTGCTTCACCGCTCGTTCTCCTCTTGCTGTTCCTGCTTGACCGTCAGTCGCAGGTAGTACGCGGTCATGACCAGCAGCACGGCGATCGTCAGCAGCGAGATCGCGGCTCCCATACCGAAGCGGAGGTTGCCGACGCCCTCGGTGAAGGCGTAGATCGGCAGGGTCTCGGTGAGCCGGTCCGGGCCGCCCTCGTTGATCGCGAAGATCTGCGGGAACGCCTTGAAGACCCAGATGATCTCCAGGAACGTCGTGGCGAGGAAGAAGGGCCGCAGGAACGGGAAGGTGACCGAGGTGAAGACCTTCCAGGTGCCGGCGCCGTCCATCCGGGCCGCCTCGTAGAGCTCCTTGGGGATGGTCGTGGTGGCGGCGTAGAGGTTGAGCGCCACGAACGGCAGCGACTGCCAGACGATCAGTACGGTGATCACGAAGAAGGTCGACAGCTGGCTGCCGACCCAGTCGTAGTGGGCCATCTGGTGCCAGCCGAGCCTGTCCAGCAGCCAGTTGACGACGCCGTAGCGGGAGTCGAAGAGCCACTGGAAGACGGTGGTGGCGGCGATCACCGGCATGGCCCAGGCCAGCACCAGCGCGACGGACAGCGTCAGCCGCATCTTCGTGCCGAGCCGGGCCAGCAGCAGTCCGATCAGTACGCCGAGGACCATGATCAGGGCGACGTTGACGGCGGTGAAGGCGACGGTGCGGCCGGTGACCCGCCAGAACTGCTCGCTGCCCAGGACCTCCTGGTAGTTGCCGGTCCCGCGCCAGTCGGTCAGATGCTGGATCAGCTCCTTCATGTTGAGGTTCTGGAAGGAGAGCAGCAGATTGCGGACCATGGGCCAGCCCAGGAGCACCGCGGTCGCGAGCAGGGCCGGCAGCAGCAGGAGATAGGGCGTGCGGGAGGTGCGCCGGCCGCCGCGGCGGGCGGGAGGTGCGCCTCCCTTTCCGGTCCGCGGCGCGGTGTGCGTCACCGCGTCGTCGAGCTGCACTGCCATGGGTCGCTGCTCCCCCTCGTCGGCGTCGGTCGCCGTGGATCCTCGGTGTGCCGGCGGCAGGCGTACGGGGCCGGGCGGCCGGCCCCGTACGCGGTGGTGGTCCCTACTGCTTGGCGAGCCGCGCGTTGACCTCGGACTCGATGTCCTTGGCGGCGTCGGCCGGGGACTTGCCGTTCAGAACGGCGGTCATATAGCTCTTGATCGGGTTCGGTACGTTCTCCACCGCGGCCCACTGCGGAATCAGCGGGGTGGTGCCGCCCGACTTCTGCGCCGCGGCCGCGGCGGCCGCGGTCGCCGGATTCTCCTTGGCGGCGTCGGCCAGGTCCGGGGACTTCGGGGTCCAGCCGGCTTCCCTGACCATCTGCGCGTCGTTCTTCTTCGACAGGGCGATCTTCAGGAATTCCTTGGCGAGTTCCTGGTTCTTGCCCATACCGGCGACGGCGAAGTTGGAGCCGCCGAGGAATACGCCCTCGGGCCGGTCCGCGGTCTCGCCGGGGATGGTGAAGAATCCGATGTCCTTCTTGATTTCCGGGTTGGCCTTGACGGCGGTCGCGGCCTCGTAGCCCATGGCGATGACGGCGCCGGTCTTGCCCTTGGCGAAGACCTCGGCCTGCTGCGGGGTGGCCTCGTCCTTGTTCTTCGGGGCGCTGCTGAAGGCCTGGTACTGCTTGTAGATGTCCATGGCCTTGGAGACCTTGGGGTCGCCGAGGTTGGAAACCCACTTGCCGCCCTGCTTCTTCACCAGGTCGGCGCCGGTGCCGATGGTCAGACCGTCGAAGAAGTACCAGTTCTGGCCGGGGAGGTACAGCGGCTCGGCGTCGGTCTTCTTCTTGATGGCGTCCAGCGCCTTGAAGAGTTCGTTGCGGGTCTTGGGGGTGCCCTTCAGACCGGCCTCGGCCCAGATCTTCTTGTTGTACATCACCACGCGGTTTCCGGCGTACCACGGCAGCGCGTACTGCTTTCCGTCCACGAGCGAGGCCTTGTTGAAGGCATCGTTCCAGCCGGCGCCGATCTCCTTCTTCAGATCGCCGAGCTCGGCCAGGGCGCCGGCCTTCGCATAGGCGGCGGTCTGGGTGTTGCCGATTTCGACGACATCCGGCGGGGTGTCCTCGGAAAGGGCGGTGCTCAGCTTCTGCTGAATCCCGTTCCACTGCTGGACCTTGAACTCGACGGTGGCGCCGGTCTTCTTCCTGAATTCCGCGGAGACCTGTTTGCTCCACTGCTCCGGGTTCGAACCGCTCATCACCCAAACGGTCAGCTTCTGGCCCTTGAAGCCATCCGCGCCCGCCTTCCCGCCGTCGCTGGACCCACAGGCAGCGACACTCACCAGCATTCCCGCGACCGCCGTCGCTGCTATGAGCCCACGCTTCATTGCGCTCTCCCCTAAAGGCCGGGTGTGGTCTTTAATGGTTTAGACCAGTGCCCGCAGCTTGGCCTAGACCTTTTGGGGTGTCAAGGGTGTATAAGAGTCGCTGTCAGGTCCGTTACCGGACCGACATCTGGCACGCCGGGACCTGCGAGGGAGCACGGAGAACCCGCCCGTGCCACGATGTGAGCCGCTACGTACGGAGGAGCCGGTGACGGCAGCACGACAGGCGTCGGAGAGGCGGGCCATGGAGAGCGACGGCGGGGGCAGCGCGGAGAGCGGCGGCGGCGCGCGGACCGCGCGGGTGCCCAAGTACTACCGCCTCAAGCGGCACTTGCTGGAGATCACCGAGACCCTGCCGCCCGGCACCCCGGTACCGCCCGAGCGCACCCTCGCCGCGGAGTTCGACACCTCCCGTACGACGGTGCGCCAGGCGCTGCAGGAGCTGGTCGTCGAGGGCCGGCTGGAACGCATCCAGGGCAAGGGCACGTTCGTGGCCAAGCCCAAGGTCTCCCAGGCGCTGCAACTGACCTCCTACACGGAGGACATGCGGGCCCAGGGCCTGGAGCCGACCTCCCAGCTGCTGGACATCGGCTATGTCACCGCCGACGACCGGCTGGCCGGCCTGCTGGACATCGTCCCCGGCGGCCGGGTGCTGCGCATCGAACGGCTGCGGCTGGCCAGCGGGGAGCCGATGGCCATCGAGACCACCCATCTGTCGGCGAAGCGCTTCCCGGCGCTGCGCCGCAACCTCGTCAAGTACACCTCCCTCTACACCGCGCTGGCCGAGGTGTACGACGTACGCCTCGCGGAGGCCGAGGAGACCATCGAGACCTCGCTGGCCACCCCCCGCGAGGCCGGTCTGCTGGGCACCGACGTGGGCCTGCCGATGCTGATGCTCTCGCGGCACTCGCTCGACGCCCTGGGCCGACCGGTGGAGTGGGTGCGCTCGGTCTACCGCGGCGACCGCTACAAGTTCGTGGCCAGGCTGCAGCGTCCCGCGGCGGACTGACGGGGGCCGGCCCGGACGCGGCTGGGGGTCCGGGGGTTACCCCCCGGGAAGACACAGCGTGGCCAGGCTGCAGCGGCCCGCGGCGGACTGACGGGGGCCGGCCCGGACGCGGCTGGGGGTCCGGGGGTTATCCCCCGGGAAGACACAGCGTGGCCCGGCTGCAGCGTCCCGCGGAGTGAACTGCGGCCGCGGACCGCGGCGCCCGCTCGGATTTGTCATACCGATATGCGGACACCTAGTGACGCGCGCCACGGCCCTGCCATAGATTTCCAGCCCATCGCACAGGAGATCGCCACGGACGGAGCCACGCCGATGCCAGAGCCAGCCGAATCCCCCGCCAGCAGACAAGTCGTCACACCGACGCGTGTGGTGGCCGGACTGTGCCTGCTCGCTCCGTTCGTGGCGATGCTGTGGGTGAGTTCGTACGCCCGGATGGAGCCGACGCTCATCGGGATCCCGTTCTTCTACTGGTACCAGATGCTGTGGGTGCTCATCTCGACCGCGCTGACGACGGTCGCCTACAAGCTCGTGCAGCGTGAGCAGCGCGCCCGCAAGGGGGGTGCGGACCAGTGACGTACGCCATGACCGCACCGGGCACCTCTGCCCCGCTCGCCGCCTCCTCGACCCAGGGCGTCAACGGCGTGGCGCTCGCCGTCTTCGTCTTCTTCTTCCTCGCCGTGACGGTCATGGGGTTCCTGGCCGCCCGCTGGCGCAAGGCCGAGGAGTCCGCCAACCTCGACGAATGGGGCCTGGGCGGCCGCAGCTTCGGCACCTGGGTGACGTGGTTCCTGCTGGGCGGCGACCTCTACACCGCCTACACGTTCGTGGCCGTACCGGCGGCGATCTACGCGGCGGGCGCGGCCGGCTTCTTCGCCGTCCCGTACACGATCCTGGTCTACCCCCTCATCTTCACCTTCCTCCCGCGCCTGTGGTCGGTCTCGCACAAGCACGGGTACGTCACCACCTCCGACTTCGTCCGCGGCCGCTTCGGGTCCAGGGGCCTGTCGCTGGCCGTGGCGCTGACCGGCATCCTCGCGACGATGCCCTACATCGCGCTCCAACTGGTCGGTATCCAGGCCGTGCTGGACGTGATGGGCGTCGGCGGCGGCGAGCACACCAACTGGTTCGTCAAGGACCTGCCGCTGCTGATCGCCTTCGCGGTCCTGGCGGCCTACACCTACTCCTCCGGCCTGCGCGCCCCGGCCCTGATCGCCTTCGTCAAGGATGGCCTGATCTATCTGGTCATCGCCGTGGCGATCGTCTACATCCCGATCAAGCTGGGCGGATTCGAGGGAATCTTCGACGCGGCGGGCAAGGCGTTCGCCGAGCCCGGCGCCGTTCCCGGCCAGCCGCGCGGCGAGCTGACCAGCGGGCCCGCCAAGCAGTGGACGTACGCGACGCTGGCGCTCGGCTCGGCCCTGGCGCTCTTCATGTACCCGCACTCGATCACCGCCACGCTCTCCTCGCGCAGCCGCAACGTCATCCGCCGCAACACCACGATCCTGCCCCTCTACTCCCTGATGCTGGGCCTCCTGGCGCTGCTCGGCTTCATGGCGATCAAGGCCGGTACGGACATCCAGGGCAACCCGCAGCTGGCCATCCCCCAGCTGTTCGAGGACATGTTCCCGAGCTGGTTCTCCGGCGTCGCCTTCGCCGCGATCGGCATCGGCGCACTCGTCCCGGCGGCGATCATGTCCATCGCCGCGGCCAACCTCTTCACCCGCAACGTCTACAAGGACTTCCTCAAGCGGGACGCCACGCCCGAGCAGGAGCACAAGGTCGCCAAGCTCGTCTCCCTGCTGGTCAAGGTCGGCGCCCTGGTCTTCGTCCTCACCATGGACAAGACCGTCGCGATCAACTTCCAGCTGCTGGGCGGCATCTGGATCCTGCAGACCATGCCGTCCCTGGTGGGCGGCCTGTTCACCCGCTGGTTCCACCGCTGGGCGCTGCTGGCCGGCTGGGCGGTCGGCATGCTCTACGGCACGCTCGCGGCCTACGGCGTCGCCAGCCCGACCCAGAAGCACTTCGGCGGATCGTCCGCCGAGATCCCCGGCATCGGCGAGATCGGCTACATCGGCCTGACCGCCTTCGTCCTGAACGTCGTGGTGACGGTGGTGCTCACCTTCGCCCTGAAGGCCGCCAAGGCCCCTGAGGGCGTCGACGAGACCAGCCCCGCCGACTACACCGCGGACGCCGGCGACAAGGGCGTCTCGGCCGATCTGCCACCGGCTACGGCGGGGGCACCGGCGGGGCACTGAGGCGCCGGATCACGCTCGGCTGCGGGCCGCCGCATCCCTCCGGGGTGCGGCGGCCCAGTCTTTGAGCGGCTCCGTTTCCAGAGTGATGTCCACGGGGGCGGGCAGGTGAAGCGCCTTGCCGAACGCGACGGTGAGGACGTCCTCGTAGCGGGAGGCATCCGGCTCGCTGTGCAGCGTGAGCTGACGTTCTTCCCGCTCGATCAGCAGATACAGCGGGATGCCGGCCTCCGCATAGGCACGGGGCTTCTGCACCCGGGCACGGTGGTCGGCTCCGGGGTCGTACGAGGTGATCTCGACGACCATCAACGCCGGTTCAGGATCCACCCATTCCCCTTGGCCCACGAAAGCCCCGCTGTGCGCGAGCAGACCGTCCGGGCAGGCGCGTCCATCGCGGCCGGACTGCACCTTCAGGCCCTGGGAGGCCGAGAGCCAGAGTTCGGGCCGACGCCGCAGGAAGAGGCGGGTAAGCCACGCGATGATCCGTCCGTGGTTCCCGTCGGGTCCGGCTTTGCTGCTGACCATTTCCTCGATGAGCTCCAGCCTCGGACGCTCGTCCGCGCGAGCGAGTATCCGAGCGGCCTCTTCGAAGTACTCGGTGAGCGTGCGGTAGGGCCGGTCGGCGGAATCGG
Organism: Streptomyces sp. NPDC002446; assembly: GCF_053595675.1. Lineage (NCBI taxonomy): Bacteria > Bacillati > Actinomycetota > Actinomycetes > Kitasatosporales > Streptomycetaceae > Streptomyces > Streptomyces sp. NPDC002446. The sequence continues at coordinate 9,073 of NZ_JBSFYC010000045.1, forward strand.
TCATGAGACCTTCTCCTTTCGCTGCCGAGCTGAGCTGGGGCGTGCTCCCGACGATAGCGAGGGCCACTGACACCCACCCCGCCATCAACCCACCCCCACACTGGACCCCATGGACATCACGATCAGGCCCGTGCGCCAGGCGGAGTTCGGTGTGGTCGGCGAGTTGCTGGTGGCGGTCTATCTGGCCGATGGGCTGCTGGTGGCCGGGGAGGGCGACACGTACGCGGCGAAGCTGCGGGAGGTGGCCGAGCGGGCGGAGCAGGCGGATGTGCTGGTGGCCGTGGAGGGGCCGGGCGAGCGGGTGGTGGGGACGGTCACCTTCAGCGCGTACGGGAGTCCGTACGCGGAGCTGGCGCGGCCCGGGGAGGGGGAGTTCCGGATGCTGGCGGTGGCGTCCGAGGGGCGCGGGCGGGGAGTCGGGGAGGCGTTGGTGGCGGCATGTCTGGAGCGGGCGCGGGTGCTCGGGCTGCACGGCATGGTGCTGTCCAGTCCGCGCCATGTGCGGCCCGCGCACCGGCTCTACCGGCGGCTGGGGTTCGAGCGCGCCGAGGAGCGGGACTGGGAGCCCGTACCGGGCGTCATGCTCTGGGCGTTCGCCCGGGAATTGGCCTGAAGGGCGCGCCGGGCCCGGCCCCGGAGCCGTTCCGGGCCCGGCCGCACCCCCTGGCGCTTCGCACACGTGTCGGAGTGGTATGAGGCGGCGACACAAGATGTGGGGGTGCGTACGGGGTGCGGCACAAGATGTATGCTCGTCCTCGCTGTCGCCGCAGGGGAATCCGGTGGGAATCCGGAACTGTCCCGCAACGGTGTAGGAGCGCGCCCAGTGGCCTGATGACGGCTCTGCCGCGCGCCCGTGAAGTCCGAGGACCTGCCGACGGTACGCCCGCACCGCCATCGGTGCGGACGTCGATACGTCCGGGCCCCGAGGGCTGGGCCGGTGGACGCCGCGCGGTGTGCCCGCGCACCCCATTCCGTCACGGGGTGCCGCATGCGCGCGTGCGCCCGTCGCGCCCCGCCCCTCCGGCCCCCGCCGAGTGAGGGAGAGCATCACGTGACCATCGCGCCAACGGAACCCGCGTCAGACGCCGAGGTCGTGCAGCCTGCGGTGACCACGCCTGCCGCCCCCGTCGGCGGGCCGGGCGAGGACGGGCAGGACGGTCCGGGCGTTGCGCTGCTGCGCACCCTGACCGCGCTGACCGAGGACCTGACCGCGACCGACCCCGGCAAGGTGGCCGCCGCCGCCCTGCGCGGCAGGTACGAGGGCGCAGGCGGGGCCGAACTGCGGTCGCTGGCCATCGACGCCGCGGCCGGCCTGATCGGTGACGAGCCGCAGTACTCCAAGCTCGCCGCGCGGCTGCTCACCCTCGCGATCTCGGAGGAGGCGGCCGAACAGGGGGCGGTCGCCTTCTCCGCCTCCATCGAGGTCGGCCACCGCGAGGGGCTGATCGCCGACGAGACCGCGGAGTTCGTACGGGCCCACGCCGCCCGGCTGGACGCGCTGGTCGACAAGGCGCTCGCCGACGGTGCCGACGACCGCTTCGGATACTTCGGGCTGCGCACCCTGCACTCGCGCTACCTGCTGCGGCACCCCACCACCCGTCAGGTCATCGAGACGCCCCAGCACTTCCTGCTGCGGGTGGCCTGCGGCCTGGCCGAGGACCACTCGGAGCGCGCCCTGGACGACGTCGCCGAGCTGTACCGCCTGACCAGCTCGCTGTCGTACCTCCCCTCCTCCCCCACCCTCTTCAACTCCGGCACCCGCCACCCGCAGATGTCGTCCTGCTATCTGCTGGACTCCCCGCTGGACGAGCTGGACTCGATCTACGACCGGTACCACCAGGTGGCCCGGCTGTCCAAGCACGCCGGCGGCATCGGCCTGTCGTACTCCCGCATCCGCGCCCGCGGTTCGCTGATCCGCGGCACCAACGGGCACTCCAACGGCATCGTGCCGTTCCTGCGCACCCTGGACGCCTCGGTCGCGGCCGTGAACCAGGGCGGCCGGCGCAAGGGCGCCGCCTGTGTCTACCTGGAGACCTGGCATGCGGACATCGAGGAGTTCCTGGAGCTGCGCGACAACACCGGTGAGGAGGCCCGCCGCACCCACAACCTGAACATCGCGCACTGGATCCCGGACGAGTTCATGCGCCGGGTGGAGGCGGACGCCGACTGGTCGCTGTTCTCCCCCTCGGACGTCCCGGAGCTGGTGGACCTGTGGGGCGACGAGTTCGACGCCGCGTACCGCAAGGCCGAGGCGGACGGCCGGGCGCTCAAGCAGATCCCGGCCCGGGTGCTGTACTCCCGGATGATGCGCACCCTGGCGCAGACCGGCAACGGCTGGATGACGTTCAAGGACGCCGCCAACCGCACCGCCAACCAGACCGCCGAGCCCGGCAAGGTCGTGCACTCCTCCAACCTGTGCACCGAGATCCTGGAGGTGACCGACGACGGGGAGACCGCGGTCTGCAACCTGGGGTCGGTCAACCTCGCCGCGCACCTGGGTGCGGACGGCACGATGGACTGGGAGCGGCTGGACGCCACGGTCCGTACCGCCGTCACCTTCCTCGACCGCGTCGTGGACATCAACTTCTACCCGACCGAGCAGGCCGGGGCCTCCAACTCCCGCTGGCGCCCGGTCGGTCTGGGCCTGATGGGCCTGCAGGACGTCTTCTTCCGGCTGCGGCTGCCCTTCGACTCGCCCGAGGCGCGGGAGCTGTCGACCCGGATCTCCGAGCGGATCATGCTCGCCGCGTACGAGGCGTCCGCCGACCTCGCCGAGCGGCACGGCCCGCACCCGGCCTGGTCCGCGACCCGCACCGCCCGCGGTGTGCTGCACCCGGACCACTACCCGAACGCCGAGCCCCGCTGGGCGGACCGCTGGGCGGCGCTGCGCACCCGTATCGCCACGACCGGAATGCGCAACTCGCTCCTGCTGGCCATCGCGCCGACCGCGACCATCGCCTCGATCGCGGGCGTGTACGAGTGCATCGAGCCGCAGGTCTCCAACCTCTTCAAGCGCGAGACCCTGTCGGGCGAGTTCCTGCAGGTCAACGCGTATCTGATCGAGGAGCTCAAGGCGCTTGGGCTGTGGGACGCACGGACCCGTGACGCGCTGCGCGAGGCGAACGGCTCGGTGCAGGACGTCAGCTGGATCCCCGAGGAGGTCCGGGCGCTGTACCGCACCGCCTGGGAGATCCCGCAGCGTGCGCTGATCGACATGGCCGCGGCCCGTACGCCCTACCTCGACCAGAGCCAGTCGCTGAACCTCTTCATGGCGTCGCCGACCATCGGCAAGCTCAGCTCGATGTACGCCTACGCCTGGAAGCGCGGCATCAAGACGACGTACTACCTGCGCTCCCGCCCGGCGACCCGGATCGCCCAGTCGGCCCGCGGCACCGCGGCCGCCGCTCCCGTACCCGTCCCGCAGCAGGCCACCGACCCCGAGGCGGTCGCCTGCTCCCTGGAAAACCCCGAGTCCTGCGAGGCCTGCCAGTAATGACCACCGAGACCAACGCTTCGGCGACGCACACGGCCACCACCGGCACCAAGAACCTCCTGGACCCGGGATTCGAGCTGACGCTGCGCCCGATGCGCTACCCGGACTTCTACGACCGCTACCGCGACGCGATCAAGAACACCTGGACCGTGGAGGAGGTCGACCTCCACTCCGACGTCGCCGACCTCGCCAAGCTCTCGCCGGGTGAGCAGCACATGATCGGCCGGCTGGTCGCGTTCTTCGCGACCGGTGACTCGATCGTCGCCAACAACCTCGTGCTGACGCTCTACAAGCACATCAACTCCCCCGAGGCGCGGCTGTACCTGAGCCGTCAGCTGTTCGAGGAGGCGGTGCACGTCCAGTTCTATCTGACGCTGCTGGACACCTACCTCCCCGACCCGGACGACCGGGCCGCCGCCTTCGCGGCCGTGGAGAACATCCCGTCCATCCGGGAGAAGGCCGAGTTCTGCTTCAAGTGGATGGACTCGGTCGAGAGCATCGACCGGCTGGAGTCCAAGGCCGACCGGCGCCGCTTCCTGCTGAACCTGATCTGCTTCGCGGCCTGCATCGAGGGGCTGTTCTTCTACGGCGCGTTCGCGTACGTCTACTGGTTCCGCTCGCGCGGTCTGCTGCACGGGCTGGCCACCGGCACCAACTGGGTCTTCCGCGACGAGTCCATGCACATGGAGTTCGCGTTCTCGGTGGTGGACACGGTCCGCGAGGAGGAGCCCGACCTCTTCGACGACAAGCTGGAGCAGCAGGTCACCGAGATGCTCAAGGAGGCCGTCGAGGCCGAGCTGCAGTTCGGCCGCGATCTGTGCGGTGACGGCCTGCCGGGCATGAACACCGAGTCGATGCGCGAGTACCTCCAGTGCGTGGCCGACCAGCGGCTGCAGCGCCTGGGCTTCCCGCCTGTCTACGGCTCGGAGAACCCGTTCTCCTTCATGGAGCTGCAGAACGTCCAGGAGCTGACCAACTTCTTCGAGCGGCGGGCCTCGGCCTACCAGGTCGCCGTCGAGGGCTCGGTCTCCTTCGACGACGACTTCTGAGCCGAAGAGGCCGAAGAGACCCAAGAGACCGGCACACGTCGCGGGCCCGCTCGTTTCCCGGGCCCGCGACACCCGGTATGCCCTGGCCACCGGCGTATATGAGCGTTCTGTTACCTCGGCAACCGGAGTCGTGGCCACCACATCTTTGTGGATATGAAGGGCACGAAGGGGCGTCGTCGGTTCATCGACTATCCGCGCCAGGGTCGGGAGGGGCCGCGCCGCTGGCTGCCGTCATGGCGGCTGTGGCTCGGCACCCTCTCGTCCGGCGTTCTCTGCCTGGCGGGGCTGTTCGCCGTCGTCTACGCGAAGATCGACATCCCGAACGAGAACGAGCTCGCCGGGCAGGAGGCCACCGTCTACTACTGGGCGGACGGCAGCCAGATGGTCAGCGTGGGCGCCGTCAACCGGCAGAACGTCACCCTCGACATGGTGCCCGACTCCGTCGAGAACTCCGTGATAGCCGCGGAGAACGCCACCTTCTACACGGACCCCGGCGTCTCCCTCCAGGGAATTGCCCGCGCCGTGGTCAACATGGTCTCCGGAGAGGACACCCAGGGCGGCTCCACGATCACCCAGCAGTATGTGAAGAACACCTATCTCTCGCAGGACCAGACGCTCACCCGCAAGGCCCGGGAATTCATCCTGTCGCTGAAGGTGAGCAATCAGAAGTCCAAGCGGGAGATCCTGCGCGGATATCTCAACACCAGCTGGTTCGGCCGCGGTTCGTACGGAATCCAGGCGGCCGCCCACGCGTATTACGGCATCGACGCCAGGAAGCTGAATCCCAGCCAGGGCGCGCTGCTGGCCGCCCTGCTGAAGGGGTCGGAGCAGTACGACCCGGGGCTGAGCAAGGCGAATCACCAGCGGGCCGTGGAACGCTGGAAGTGGATACTCGACCGGCAGGTCGCCACCGGCCGGATGAGCAAGGAGGAGCGGGCGAAGTACCGCACGTTCCCCGAGCCCCGCTCCTTGTCGAAGCCCACCAGCCAGGCCGGCCAGATCGGCTATCTCGTCGATATCGCCAATAAGTTCGTCAAGGCCGGCACCGGCCTGACCGACAAGGACCTGGCGCGCGGCGGCTACCGCATTCACACCACCTTCGACAAACAGCGCACCCGCCGCCTGGAAAAGGCCGTGGCCGACGTCCGCCGCGCGCACCTCGATCCGAAGAAGCGCGAGGCCGACACCTTCGTGGAGTTCGGCGCCGCCTCCGTACGCCCCAAGGACGGGGCGATCGTCGCCCTCTACGGCGGCGCGGACGCCACCCGGCACTTCAGCAACAACGCGGACACCACGGCGGTCCCGGCCGGCTCCGCCTTCAAGCCGTTCGTGCTGGCGGCCGCGCTCCAGCAGCAAGTCGACGAGGGACCGGACGAGGACACCGAGCAGCCCGGGGAGCCGGGCGAGGCACAGCCGGTGGACTGGGAGAGCGGGCCGGGGGATCTGCACGGTGCCCTGCTGAAGGCCGAGAACCCGCCGTTCGTGCAGGCCGGGCAACGCATCGGGCTGGAGCGGATCCGGGATCTCGCGGTGGCCGCGGGGCTGCGCGAGGAGAGCATGGCGCCCCTGGAGCAGACGTTCCCGCTGGGCACCTCGGCGCCCAGCACGATCCGGATGGCGAGCGCCTACACCACCTTCGCCAACGGCGGGCTGCACGCCGACCCGTACGCGGTGTCCGGCATGACCTACGACGGCAAGAAGATCCGCGGCTTCGACCGCACCGCCCCGCGGCAGGTCCTCGACGCCGGGGTCGCCCAGGAGGTGACCGCGGCCCTGGAGGGGGTGGGCTGGCGCAGCCTGGGGTCGGACGGCGAGGTGGCCCGGGCGCCGGTCGCGGCCGGCCGTACGGAGCCGGGCGACCGGATGAAGTCGGCGTGGTTCATCGGCAGCCCGTCGGCCGCCGGCCCGGAATTCGCCACCGGGCCCGGCGCCGGCACGGGCAACTGGGGCGGCGTCCGCCCCGACCGCGCGCCCGGCGCCGACGGCGACGCCGAGCCCACCACCGCGATCACCCTGTTCCGCAACAAGCCGGGCGCCCCCGAGCTGCTGCCGATGCAGGGCGTCGGCGGCGCCGACTCCCAGCTCGGTACGGATCTCCCACCGAAGGTCTGGAGCGCCTACCAGGAGGCGTCGTAACGCGCGCGGGCGCCCGGCTGCGGTGGCATCCGGGCGCCCTGGGCGTGCCGAGCAGGCGGCACGTCCGCGGTCAGTCGTTGGCGACGACGGGGTAGCGCGGCTCCCGCTCGGCCATCTGCTTCAGCGCGTCCTTGCGGTCCCGCTTGCTGAGCCGGTCGATGTAGAGGTAGCCGTAGAGGTGGTCCGTCTCGTGCTGGAGGCAGCGCGCGAAGTAGCCGGTGCCCTGGACCGCGATCGGCTCGCCCTTGGCGTTCTGGCCCCGGACCACGGCGTAGTCGGGACGGGCCAGCTCGGCGTAGGCGCCCGGCACGGACAGGCAGCCCTCGTTGGAGTCGTCCAGCACCCGGCGCTCGGCGGGCAGCTCGTCCAGCACGGGGTTGCAGACCGCTCCGACGTGCCGGACGCCCTCGTCGTCCAGGCAGTCGTAGACGAAGACCTTCAGGTCCACACCGATCTGGTTGGCGGCCAGGCCGACGCCCTCGGCGGTGCGCTGGCTGGCGAACATGTCGTCGATGAGCCGGGCGAGCTCGTCGTCGAAGGCCGTGACGTCCTTGCACTCCTTGTGGAGCACCGGATTGCCGACGACCGTGATCGGCCGCGAGGTGCCGCGCTCGCGGTGGGCGGCCTCCCGCTCCCCGGCGTCCGTGACATCGTCGATGAACTCGTCGTCCACCCGCTGGTCACCCTCTTGATCAAACACAGGCTGCTGGGCCATCTCCGCCGTACGCCTTCCTCAAAAACCCTGATGAGTCGCCCTACAGCCTACGGGGACCCGGGAAGCCGCTCAGCAGACCTCTTCAAGATCGCGCCATTCCCGGGTGTCCGGGCTGTCCGCGACCCAGCCGTCCAGCAGGCCGCGGACCAGGGCTGACGGCGCCGCGATCCCGCACTCGCGCTCCGGCACCCACAGGGAACCCGAGCCCGCGGTGCGGTGCCCGAGCGGGCCGGGGTGGCCGGGCTCACTGTGGTCGTGCGGGTCCAGATGCTCGCCGTCGCCCTCGTCGCTGGGCATCCGGCTCTCCGAGCACGTACGGCACAGCAGCCGCACGGAGGACGACCAGTCCTCGGCGGCGAAGCCGGCGTCGGCCGCCAGCTGCTCCAGGGCGTCCCGGTCGGCCTCCGTGGCGGCCTCCAGGAGCACCACCCAGGTGGGCACCGGGGAGGGCGCCCACAGCTCGATCTCGTCGAAGACCGGAAAGGCCCTGGTGGCGCCGTCCGCGTCGGCGGTGGTCCGCTCGCCGTGCGGGACGCCGTCGTGGAGCACCACCTCGCCCCAGCGCCGCCCGGAGGACGGCAGCGGGATCGACAGCACCTCGATGCGGGCCGGGTCCAGCCGGCGGCCCCAGACCACCTCGGCCTCGCCCTCCGGGGAGAGCCGGACGGCGGCGCTGCCCAGGGCCATACCGTGCGGTTCGCCGGACGGCGAGCCCTCGGCGGGGACCTTGAGGCCGTACGCCTGCCAGGCGCGGCGGGCCAGCGGCCAGTCCTGCAGCGCGGTCGCGGCGATGCCGACGTTCCACCAGTCGGGCGCCCCGGTCTCGCGGTCCAGCAGGGCGACCGCGCGCAGGCCGGCGGCCCGCGCCTGCTCCCAGTCGTGCCGGAACTTGTGCAGCAGGGCGAGGTTGAACCAGGACTCGGAAAGCCACGGCTCCATGTCCGCGGCACGGGTCAGCAGCGCCCCCGCGTCCTCGTAACGGCCGTCGCCGATCAGCGTGAAAGCGCGGTCGGTCGCCTGCCGCCACGAGGCGGAGGGCCGGTGCCGTACCTTGCCGAAGATCCTCACGATTCCCGCCTGCTGGTTCTCTCGATGCCGCTGGGGAGGTGTCCCGAGCAGCGCCCGGGGCCCTTCCGGGGCCCACTCGACAACCTGCCACAGATTGCCGTCGGGCTCAGCCTGGTTTGCTGTGCCCCCTGCGGCTCCTTGCCCTTCGCCGACCCCCTGAATCCCCCCGAGGGGGCTTCCTCCGCATCCAACCATGCCCCTCTCGGAGGCCGCTCATTACCCATGGGTTCCAAGCCGCCGGGCGCCCGGTGACGGCTCAACGGCGCGGCTGTGGTGCTCTGTGTGCCCCCTGGGCCCCAGGAGGCCGACGAGGCCCGTGGGGAGCCGCTCATGACCCGTCCTGGGCTATTTCCGACCTTACCGGTGGAGGGGCGTCTGTGAAGGTGTTCCGCAAGGCGGAGAGCGCGGGCGCGACCGTGACCCGCGTCCCACGCGGTCACTCATGTCACACCGGCCGCCCGCCGCGCCCCAGGACCCGCGCAAGCGCCTCGACGACCAGGGGTTCGTGGTCCCGCGCGGTGGCCAGCCGGAGCCGTTCCAGGGCGCGCAGCGGGCCGCCGGGCCCCGCGGCCGGGCCCGACAGATCGTCGTAGGCGTTGACGGTGCGGACGATACGTGCCGTGACCGGCTGGTCCCGGTACGGATCGGCCTGCCGCTCGACGATCACCGCGACCTGCGCGGGTGCACCGGTCTGCCGGACAACGGCGCCGCCCAGCAGGGCGATCCGGCGCTGTTCGGCGGGCGGCAGCGGCGCCGTCGCGCCGTCCGGTACGGGGTCCAGGAGCGAGAGCTGGCCGATGTCGTGCATCAGGGCGGCGTATTCCAGAATGTCCAAGTCCGGTTGGTTCAGTCCCAGTTCGCGGCCCACCGCGCGGCTGAGCGCGGCCACCCGGCGGGCGTGGCCGTGCGGGGTGTAGCCGGCGATCTCGGTGGCGCGGGCCAGCGAGGCGATGGTCTGGCGGTAGGTGGTGCGGACGGACTCGTACCGGCGGAAGGCGAACTGGGCCAGCAGCAGCGGCAGACAGAACACCGGCAGCGCCCACAGTCCGGCGACCGCGGTGGCCAGCGAGATCACCACGCCGGTGGCGCAGATGGCGGTGCCGATGCCGGGCAGCGCCCGCAACTCGTCGCGCAGCAGCGGCCCGTACGGCCAGCCGGTACGGGCGCGGGCGAGGGCCGCCGCCAGTACGGCGTCGCACAGCGCAGTCAGCGCCAGCAGAGCGACCAGGAGGAGCGGGTGGGCCGGGCCGGATGCCAGCGCGCCGTCCAACACCCCGTCGTCGCGCAGGGGGTGGAAGCAGACGGCGGCGAAGCCGACGGTCAGCAGCCGGCGGGCGAGCGGGTCGAGCGCCGGTCCCCGGCCGCGCGCGAGCCGCGGGACGAGTCCCACCAGGCCGGCCGCCAGGACGACCGTCACGGTCTGCGCGACGCCGTGGCCGGTGGGCCGCCCGCCGACCGCACCGAGCAGCGCATACGCCAGCGCACCGGCCGCGCCGAGCGGAGCGCCTTCCCGCTCCCCCGGCGCCCGTCCGCGCCCGGTCGCCGGTGCAGGGCCCCAGCCGACCAGCTCACCCACCGCGATCAGCGCGCCGAAGGCCAGCGCGACCCCGGGCCGGTCCAGTCCGTCCCACAGCGTCCGGCCCAGCGACCAGCAGGCCAGGGCCGCGGCCGGGGCATGGACGGCGGCGATGACGGCGCCCGGGCGGGCGGTGCGCGGGCGGGAGCGCGGGGCGCGGGCGGCGCCGCCGCGGGTACCGGCCGGGCCGGGGGACCAGGTGTCCGGGGGCTCCCCGGGGGCGTCGGTCATCGTGCGCCGCCCTGCCGGGGTGCCTGGGGCCGGCCGGCCCCGCCGGCCACCGGGCCGGGAGCCACGGCCGCGGGCAGGGCGGGGCCGTCCCACCGGCCCGGCTCCCCAGGCGTGACGTTTCCTCTCCTGCCCCGCACGGCGCTCGGCTCCCCGTCCACCGCCGTCACCAGGTCCGGGTGCCAGCCGTAGCGGTCGAGCGAGGCCGCCAGCGCCCGGACCATCCGCGGGTCGAACTGCGTCCCGGCGCACTTGCGCAGCTCCGCGACCGCCACCGGCACCGGCCGGGCCCTGCTGTAGGAGCGGGTCGAGGTCATCGCGTCGAAGGCGTCCGCGACCGCCACCACCCTGGCGAACTCCGGGATCTGATGCCCCTTCAGGCCGTACGGGTAGCCGCTGCCGTCCAGCCGCTCGTGGTGGTGCAGGATCGCCGCCCGCGCCTCGCCCAGGAAGCCGATGCCGCGCACGATCTCGTGGCCGTACTCCGGATGCAGCTCGATGATCCGGCGCTCCTGCGGGGTCAGCGGCCCGTCCTTGCGCAACAGCCGGGTGGGGATGCCGAGTTTGCCGACGTCGTGCAGGATGCCGGCGAACCTGAGCACCTCCTTCCGGTCCTCCGCCATGCCCAGCTGCTCGGCGATCATCGCCGAGGCCCGGCCGACCCGCTCGCTGTGCCCGCGGGTGTAGCGGTCCTTGATGTCCACGGCCTGGACGAGGGCGCGGATGGTGGCCTGATGGGCGGCGCGTTCGCGGTGGTAGCGGCCGAAGGCCCAGCAGGAGAGGCAGACCGGCAGCAGCACCAGCAGCGCCGCCGGCGGCCCGTACGCGCTGCGCCACAGGACCGCCATCATCAGCCCGGCCAGGCCGTGCACCAGATGCGGGCCCAGCGAGCGGGTCAGCAGCCCGCGCCAGGCGGTGCGTACGGGGTGGCGTTCGGCCGTGATCAGCACGCCGCCCTCCAGCGCCGCCGGCACCGCGCAGAAGGCCGCCGCGGCGGCCGCGGCGGGCAGCAGCAGAGCGGGGAACTGCGGTGTGGACAGCGGCTGGTGGCCGACGACTGCGAAGACCCCGGCGGCCGCCCAGCAGGCCAGTGCGAGCCCGGCGGCGTGCCAGATCCTGCGGGCGGCGGCCGAGGGGGCCCTGGCCGGTGCGAGCAGCGCACCGGGGACGGCGGCCAGCGCGGCCAGCGGCGGCGGCAGCAGAAAGGCCCCGGCGAGCAGGACGGGGCCGGCCCAGCCGGGCCCCGCGTAGGTGCGTGCCCCGGGCGTCGTCCGGCTGCCGGGCAGCGGGCAGTGGCGGACCTGTTCGCACAGTGCGTAGAGGGCGGCCAGGGCCAGGGTGCTGGTCCAGGGGGCGCCGGAGCCGAGCCGTAACGCGGGGGCGGCGCACAGGGCCGCGGCCAGCGCGGCGGAGCCGATATACCCTCGCGCAGCCGCCGGCAGTCCCCGCATCGCGCCCTCCTCACCATGCCACCGCTCTCCCCCGGGCTCTCGCCGGGCGGGGGAACCCCTCGCGGCCGCGCTGCGCTCGCGTCGCATCCGCAGTGCAACAGGGTTCGGTGAGAATAGAGGGGCCGGGGCGCCGGGGAGGGCGCATCGGAGGATCGGGCGGGACGAATCGCCCGCCCCTCACCCCTTGGGGTGATGTGCCGCCTTATTCGGCGCGCGTGGCGTTCTTCCGTGCATCGGCGGGACCGGTCGCCTCGGACGGGCCGGCCGCCTCCTGGGCGCCGGCCGTCGCGTCCGCCTGCTCCCGCTGCGCCTGCTCGTGCCGGGCCTGGTCGAGCACGCTCACCTCGGGCACGGCCTCGCCGGCCCGGATGAGGTCGATCCGTCCCATGACCTTGGAGCGCAGGTCGCTGGGGACGTCGTCATGGCCGCAGCAGCGCTTGACGAGCTTCTTGACGGCCTGCTCCAGGCCGTACTTCTCCAGGCACGGCGAGCATTCGTCGAGATGTACCTGGAACTCCGCGCACTCACCGGCGGGCATCTCGCGGTCGAGATACTCGTAGAGGTGGTCAAGGACCTCTGAGCAGTCCTTCTCGTGCGGGTCTCCGCAGCTCATGATCCCGAGCCTTTCCGGTCGTGCGACTCCGACGTCCGCGCGGCCTGCGGGTCCGCAGCCGCCGCCCCCGCCGGGACCAGCCCGCGCTCACGGGCGTAGTCCTCCAGCATGCCGCGGAGCTGGCGCCGGCCACGGTGCAGCCGGGACATCACCGTGCCGATGGGTGTCCCCATGATGTCCGCGATCTCCTTGTACGCAAACCCCTCGACATCCGCGAGGTATACCGCGATGCGGAATTCCTCGGGGATCGCCTGGAGCGCGGCCTTCACGTCCGAGTCGGGGAGGTGGTCGAGCGCCTGGGACTCGGCGGAGCGCAGACCCGTCGACATGTGCGACTCGGCGCGCGCCAGCTGCCAGTCCTCGATCTCGTCGGCGGCGCTGCGCTGGGGCTCGCGCTGCTTCTTGCGGTAGGAGTTGATGAAGGTGTTCGTGAGGATGCGGTAGAGCCAGGCCTTGAGGTTGGTGCCCTCCCGGAACTGGTGGAAGGACGCGTACGCCTTGGCGTAGGTCTCCTGCACAAGGTCCTCCGCATCGGCCGGATTGCGCGTCATGCGCAGCGCGGCGGAGTACATCTGGTCGAGGTAGGTGAGCGCGTCCCGCTCGAAGCGCGCATTGCGCTCGGCGGCGCTCTCCTGTCCGCGCGCAGACTGCTCCTCAGCCGTGCCGTCGGTCCCTGCGTCGGTACCGGTGACCGGACCCACCTCCTCCAGCAGCGCCACGGATCCGGAAGCGGACCCACTCGAATCGGAGAATAGACGACGATCCGGTGCCGCCGCCGCTCCAGCCAGGGCGGGCTGCGTCACCTGCGTCTGCGACCACGGCAGGTCTGCGGCCGGGCGGGCCGGGCAAGCGATTCCCATGCGGCGGACTCCCATTCCTCATGCTTCGCCGGACGAATTCGAGTACGTACGACTCGCTCAACAGCGGCCCGCGCCGGATCATTCCCGTTCCGCCGCCGATCTTTTCGCGGATGAGTTGACAAACCGCGTTGCTCCTTCGGCAATGGAGGGGTGGACCAGACAGCGCGCGACGACGCGAACGGCACGGCCGGTGGCGCCTACGAGCGGGTGCTCACCGAGGTGGGGCCGCGGCTGCGGCGGCTGCGCCAGGAGCGCGGGGTGACGCTCGCCGCCCTGTCCGAGGCGACGGGCATCTCGGTCAGCACCCTCTCGCGCCTGGAGTCCGGCGGCCGCCGGGCCACCCTCGAACTGCTGCTGCCGCTCGCCCATGCGCATCAGGTGCCGCTGGACGAGCTGGTGGGGGCGCCGGAGGTCGGCGATCCGCGGGTGCGCGCGGTGCCGGTGCGGCGCGGGGACCGCACCGTGGTGCCGCTCACCCGCCAGCCGGGCGCGCTGCAGGCGTTCAAGCTGGTCATCGACCCGGGCGGCGGGCCGCCGGAGCTGCGTACGCACGAGGGCTACGAGTGGTTCTACGTCCTGTCCGGGCGGCTGCGGCTGCTGCTCGGCGACCGCGATGTGGAGCTGCGGGCCGGGGAGGCCGCGGAGTTCGACACCCGGCTGCCGCACTGGTTCGGCCCCGCGGGCGACGAGCCGGTGGAGCTGCTGAGCCTGTTCGGCCGGCAGGGCGAGCGGATGCACGTACGGGCCCGGCCGCGCGGGCAGGGGTGAGCCGGCCGCGGCCCGGCAGGCGTCAGGTGAACATCGCGTCGAGCCAGGCCGCCGTGGCCGCCGTGATGACCGCCATCGACTCCGCCTCGCCGACGCCCGCCTTCTTCGGTACCGCGAAGCCGTGGTCACCGTGCGCGACCTCGGTGATCTCGGTCCCCGGCGGGAACTCCTCCGGACGGCCGAACGGGTCCCGCCCGCCCTGGACGACCAGCGTCGGCACCCCGGCGCCGGTCAGCTCGTCGGCCCGGGACTTCTCCGGCCGGCCCGGAGGGTGCAGCGGGAAGCTGAGCGCCAGTACGGCCTCGGCGCCCAGCTCGCGCGCCGTACGGCAGGCCACCCGGGCCCCCGCGCTGCGGCCGCCGGCCACCACCGGGAGCCCCGGCTTCGCCAGCGCCGGCCACAGCGCACTCCACGCGGCGTCCAGGGTCTTGGGCGCGGGCGCCACCTTCTTGCCCGCCACCCGCCACGGCTGCTCGACCAGCGCCACGGTGTAGCCGCGGGCCGGCAGCACGGCCGCCAGGGCCGCCAGATCGCGGGCCTCGATGCCGCCGCCGGCGCCGTGACCGAGGGCCACCACGGCACGGGCCGGTGTCGCGTCGCGGTACCAGGTGATCCGGGCCTCGCCCGCCGATGTCGCGACCGTCTCGGTCTCCTTCGCCCCTGTACTCATACGGTCCATCCTGCCCCGCCGCGGCGCACGGAGGGCACACAGCCATGCCGGCGCCCGGGGGCACCGTCCCTAGAACAGCGTGCCGACCTCGGGACCGTCGAGCTCGGTGAGCAGCTCGGGCCCGTTGTTGCGGACGTTGCTGACCTCGGTGGGGACGGGATGGGCGCGCATCAGACCGGGCGGCGGGGGCGTGAGCAGCCCGCGCAGCTCGTCGGGGTCCGTACGGGCCGGATCGAGCCAGGCGTCCCAGCGGTCGGGGGTCAGCACCAGCGGCATCCGGGGGTGGATGTCGGCCAGCGACTGCGGCCCCTCGCCGCCCGCCCCGGCCAGCGGGGTGGTCTCGGCCTCGGTGGTGACGACCGTGCAGGTCACCCACCAGGCCAGCGGGTGGTCGCCGGGCAGCGTCCGGTCCCGCCAGAACTCGTACAGCCCGGCCATCGCCATCACCGAACCGTCCGCGGGCGTGACGAAGTACGGCTGCTTGCGGGGCCGCTTCTTCCTGCCCTGCTCCTCCAGCTGCCGCTCGGCGGCGTCGGTGACCCACTCGAAGTAGCCGTCACCGGGGAGCAGGCAGCGGCGGGCGGCGAACGCCTGGCGGAAGGACGGCTTCTCGTGGACGGTCTCGGCCCGCGCATTGATCATTCGCGCGGCGCCCTCGGGTGACTTCGACCACGACGGGACCAGGCCCCACTTCAGCGTCCGCAGCTGGCGCACCGGGCCCGGCGGAAAGGCGGCGGCCGCCCCGCCCTTGAGGGGACGCTCCAGAACCACGTGCACGCCGTCCGTCGGCGCCACGTTCCAACTGGGCGCCAGGGTCTCCTTCGGCTCCCACTGCTGCACACCGAAGAGCCCCGCCAGTTCCTCGGGGCGCCGACTCGCTGCATACCTCCCGCACATGCATGCCACACTGCCATGCCACACGAAGGGGAGACATGGACACCGACCACCTCACCGACATATGGAGCCGCGTCTTCGGGACCCAGCCCGCTCCTTCGCTCTGGCTGGTGATCGGCACGGCGGTGCTGGCACTGGGCGCGGTCGTCCCGCACACCGCCTGGCGGCTGTCGCGGAACGCCGTGACGATCGCGCACGAGGGCGGGCACGGGCTGATCGCGCTGGTCACCGGCCGCCGCCTCGACGGCATCCGGCTGCACTCGGACACCTCGGGTCTGACCGTTTCGCGCGGCAAGCCGACCGGTCTGGGCATGGTGCTGACCGCCGCGGCCGGCTATATCGCGCCCTCCCTGCTGGGCCTGGCGGGCGCCGCGCTGCTCGCCGCGGGGCACATCACGGCGCTGCTGTGGGGCGCGACGGCCCTGCTGCTGGCGATGCTGATCATGATCCGCAACGCCTACGGCGTGCTCACCGTCGTCCTGGCCGGCGCCGCGTTCGTGCTGGTGTCCTGGCTGACGACGGCGGCGGTGCAGGCGGCGTTCGCGTACGCGGTGGTGTGGTTCCTGCTGCTGGGCGGGGTGCGGCCGCCCTTCGAACTGCAGGGCAAGCGGCGGCGCGGCAGCGGCGGGGACTCCGACCCCGATCAGCTGGCGCGGCTGACCAACGTCCCGGCGGCCGTCTGGCTCGGCCTGTTCCACGTGGTGACGCTGTGCTCCCTGATAGGCGGCGGGCGCTGGCTGCTCGGCGTCTGACGTCAACGGCGGCCGGTTCCCGTACCACCACGCCTCGCGTTACCGCCGGTTACGCGCCCCTGGCAAGCCAGCGCACTACCAGTGCCATGTTTCGGCGGGGTTGCGCCACTTTTGATCAAGATCGGCACCCTTGCCCAGCCATTAAAGTAAGGGCATGACCGAGAGCCCCGCACACCCCGCCCTGTGGCCCGCCCCCCTCGCCCCCGGGGCCGTCGATGCAACCGTCACCGTGCCCGGCTCCAAATCGGTCACCAACCGCGGCCTGGTGCTGGCCGCCCTCTCCTCCGAGCCCGGCTGGCTGCGCCGCCCGCTGCGCTCGCGCGACACGCTCCTGATGGCCGAGGCGCTGCGCACGCTGGGCGTCGGCATCGAGGAGACCGCCTCCTCCAGCTCGTCCGGCCCGGCCGGCTCCGCCGACGCCGCGGGGCAGCCCGGCGGCGGTGAGGCCTGGCGGATCATCCCGGCGGGGCTGCACGGCCCGGCCACCATCGACGTCGGCAACGCCGGAACGGTCATGCGCTTCCTGCCGCCGGTCGCCGCGCTCGCCGACGGCCCGGTCCGCTTCGACGGCGACCCGCGCTCCTACGAGCGCCCGCTGGGCGGCGTCATCGACGCGCTGCGCACCCTGGGCGCCCGGATCGACGACGACAACCGCGGCGCGCTCCCGATGACGGTCTTCGGCGGCGGCGCCCTGGACGGCGGCCCGGTCGAGATCGACGCCTCCTCGTCCTCCCAGTTCGTCAGCGCCCTGCTGCTGTCCGCGCCGCGCTTCAACCAGGGCGTCGAGGTCCGGCACGTCGGCGCGGCGCTGCCCTCGATGCCGCACATCCGGATGACCGTCGACATGCTGCGCAGCGTCGGCGCGCAGGTGGACACCCCCGAGGCGGGCGGCGAGCCGAACGTCTGGCGGGTCACCCCGGGCGCGCTGCTCGGCCGCGATCTGGTCGTCGAGCCGGACCTGTCCAACGCCCAGCCGTTCCTGGCCGCGGCGCTGGTCACCGGCGGCCGGGTCACCATCCCCGACTGGCCCGAGCACACCACCCAGCCCGGTGACGCGCTGCGCGAGATCTTCACCACCATGGGCGGCTCCTGCGAGCTGACCGACCACGGCCTGACCTTCACCGGCAGCGGCCGCATCCACGGCATCGACGTCGACCTGAGCGAGGTCGGCGAGCTGACCCCGGGCATCGCCGCGGTCGCCGCGCTGGCCGACTCCCCCTCCACCCTGCGCGGGGTGGCGCACCTGCGGCTGCACGAGACCGACCGGCTGGCCGCGCTCACCAAGGAGCTCAACGAACTCGGCGGCGACGTCACCGAGACCGACGACGGGCTGCACATCCGGCCGCGGCCGCTGCACGGCGGGATCTTCCACACCTACGAGGACCACCGCCTGGCCACCGCCGCCGCGGTCATCGGACTCGCGGTCGAGGGCGTGGAGGTGGAGAACGTCGCCACGACGGCCAAGACACTGCCCGACTTCCCCGCGCTGTGGACGGACATGCTCGACCCGGCGGCGGCCCCCGCCCGGAGAGCCTGAGGGGTACCGCCGCCATGCGCCGCTACGGCAAGAACCCCGATGAGGACGACATCCGTGTCCGCCCCAACCCCAAGGGCAACCGCCCCCGCACGAACATCCGCCCCAAGCACGAGGACGCCGGCGAGGGCCTGGTCCTGACCGTCGACCGCGGCCGGCTGACCTGCCTCATCGAGGGCCGTACGGTCACCGCGATGAAGGCCCGTGAACTGGGCCGCAAGAGCGCGGTGGTCGGCGACCGGGTCGCCGTGGTCGGCGATCTGAGCGGCACCAAGGACACCCTCGCCCGGATCGTCCGGGTCGAGCCGCGCACCTCGACACTGCGCCGTACGGCCGACGACGACGACCCGTACGAGCGCGTCGTGGTCGCCAACGCCGACCAGCTGGCGATCGTCACCGCGCTCGCCGACCCCGAGCCGCGCCCCCGGCTCATCGACCGCTGTCTGGTCGCCGCCTACGACGCGGGGCTGGACCCGCTGCTGGTGCTGACCAAGTCCGATCTGGCGCCCGCGGACGCCCTGTTGGAGTCCTACGGTGCGCTCGGCGTCCCGTACATCGTCACCAACCGTGACGAGCTCGCCGACGGCAGCGCCGCCGAGCGGGTCCGCGAGACGCTCACGGGCCGGATGACGGCGTTCGTCGGGCACTCCGGCGTCGGCAAGACGACGCTGGTCAACGCGCTGGTCCCGGAGCGCCGCCGGGCCACCGGACATGTCAACGCGGTCACCGGCCGCGGCCGGCACACCACCACGTCGGCGCTGGCCCTGCCCCTGCCCGGCGACTCGGGCTGGGTGATCGACACCCCGGGCGTACGGTCCTTCGGGCTGCACCACGTCGACCCGTCCCGGGTGATCCACGCCTTCCCCGACCTGGAGCCGGGCACCGTGGACTGCCCGCGCGCGTGCAGCCATGACGAGCCGGACTGCGCACTGGACGCGTGGGTCGGCGACGGTCACGCCGAACCGGCCCGCCTCTACTCGCTGCGCCGTCTGCTGGCCACCCGGGAGCGACGCGAGGGCGACTGATCACCGAAGTTTGGCCCCGCCCACCCCAGGTAAATGCATAATCACACAAGGCTGGCGAACTGGTCACCAGGTCCTGATCGCCCGGACGGGGCCCCAGATGAGTGAGGGCTGATGCCTGATCATCCCTCGTCACCCATCCAGCCGACGGAGGCAATGGGCCATGGCGTGGCTGATGGTGGTGGTGGCAGGGCTCCTGGAGACCGGGTTCGCGGTCTGCCTGAAGCTCTCGCACGGCTTCACCCGTCTCTACCCGACCATCGCCTTCGCGGTCTTCGCGCTGGGCAGCTTCGGTCTGCTGACGCTGGCGCTGCGCAAGCTGGACGTCGGCCCGGCGTACGCGGTGTGGACCGGCATCGGTGCGGCGGGCACCGCGATCTACGGCATGATCTTCCTCGGCGACCTGGTCTCCACCCTGAAGATCGTCTCCATCACGATGGTCATCGTCGGCGTGATCGGGCTGCAGCTGTCGGGCTCCGCCCACTGACACGGCGGGTCCGGCGCGCCGGACTCCGCACGCCGCCGCCGGTTCCGGTGACGCCCCGTCAGCACCGCTCGGCTGGCTCCGAACCGGCCGGCTCCGCGCCGCCCTGCAGCCGCGCGAAGGCACCGCGTACGAGACGCGACACCGCCTCCGTCTCCGCCTCCCGCCGGATCCGCCGGGCCGTCACGCGCCTGGGCGCCGCGGTGGCCGGGGCGACCACACAGGACAGCGTCAGCCGCGCCGCGGTCTCGCAGGCGGCGTCCAGGGCGGCCAGCTCCTCCTCGGGCCAGTCGGCCTCCAGCACGGCGACCGCTTGATCGCGGAGCCGGCCGACGAGCTCGGCGGGCTCCGGCAGCGCCCCCTCGGCGGACGGCCCGGTGCGCTGCGCGGGCACGCCGGGCCGGGCGGCCCCCAGCGGTGCGGGGTGCGGCGCCGGGGCCGGCAGCCGGTCTCCCCAGCAGCCCGTCAGCGCGGCCCTGACCAGCGGATTGACGCGTGCGGTGCGCAGCGTCCAGGCGGCCGCGGCCGCCATCCGGGCCGCCGCGTCGGCCCGCGTCCCGGCCGCCGGAGTGCCGCCGCGGGCCAGCGCCCGGCCGACCCCGGCGAGGTAGCTGTCGGTCTCCCGGCGCACCAGGGCGCGGGCCAGCCCCTCCTTGCTGCCGAACTCGTTGTAGAGCGTCTGCCGGGAGACCCCGGCCGCGGCCGCGACATCGACCATCCGTACGGCCGTCCAGGCCCGGGACATCAGCGCCGTGTAGGCGGCATCCAGCAGGGATTCACGCGCTGCGGACATCCATCGCCTCCCCGGCCGCCGGCCCAGGTGGCCGGGTTCCGCACAGAATTGACGCGGCCTCAGGGACTGTCAAGGGTCGTCACAGGGGCACCGCCGGGAGCCGGTCCCCGCGCCACACCCGGCGCCCGCCCACCGCGGCGCGCGGCGACACACGCCCGGCCGGGCACGGCCATGTGGCTCCGGCGTATACCAATGGATACTGTTCGCACATGCCCGACTATCACGATGATCTTCGCCTCGGCCATGTGCTGGCCGACGCCGCGGACGCCGCCACCATGGAGCGCTTCAAGGCGCTCGACCTCAAGGTCGAGACCAAACCGGACATGACCCCGGTGAGCGAGGCGGACAAGAGCGCCGAGGAGCTGATCCGCAGCCAGCTCCAGCGGGCCCGGCCACGGGACGCGGTGCTCGGCGAGGAGTTCGGCAGCGAGGGCGCGGGACCGCGCCGCTGGATCATCGACCCCATCGACGGCACGAAGAACTACGTCCGCGGGGTGCCGGTCTGGGCGACGCTGATCGCGCTGATGGAGCGCGGCGAGGGCGGCGACCGCCCGGTGGTCGGCATCGTCTCGGCGCCCGCGCTCAACCGCCGCTGGTGGGCGGCGGAGGGCCTGGGGGCCTTCACCGGCCGCAGCCTGACCTCCGCGACCCGGTTGCAGGTGTCCAAGGTCGGCCGCATCCAGGACGCGTCGTTCGCGTACTCGTCACTGACCGGCTGGGAGGAGCGCGGCAACCTGGCCGGCTTCCTCGACCTGAGCCGGGACTGCTGGCGCACCCGGGCCTACGGCGACTTCTGGCCGTACATGATGGTCGCCGAGGGGTCCGTGGACATCTGCGCGGAGCCGGAGCTGTCGCTGTGGGACATGGCGGCCTGTGCGGTGGTGGTCAAGGAGGCCGGCGGGCAGTTCACCGGCCTGGACGGCAAACCCGGCCCGCACAGCGGCAATGCGGCGGCCTCCAACGGCCTGCTGCACGAGGACCTGCTGGGATACCTCGGGGACACCAAGCGCTGACCCGCGAAGAGGCGCCCGAAGGGGGCGAGTGGCCGGACGGCTGTCCGACCGCCCGCCCCCTTGTTGCATCGACGGACGGCATGTGAACATGAGAATCCCCCACTTTGTGAACTTGTGAATTCCTTCGCAAGCACATTCACCAAGGAGGTGGCTCCACTCCATGCCCATGTACGTCAAAGACGCCATGAGCACGGTGGTCCTCACCATCGGGCCCGCTCACACCCTCCGCCAGGCGGCACAGCTGATGGCGGCCCGCCGCATCGGCGCGGCCGTGGTCCTCGACAACGACAACAGTGGCATCGGCATCCTCACCGAGCGCGACATCCTCAACTCGCTGGGCGCGGGCGAGAATCCCGACCGGGAGACCGCCCAGACCCACCTCACCCCCGACGTGGTCTTCGCCGCCCCGGACTGGACCCTGGACGATGCCGCGGACGCCATGGTGCGCGGCGGCTTCCGCCATCTGATCGTGCTGAACGACCATGAACCGGTCGGCGTCGTGTCCGTACGCGACATCATGCGCTGCTGGTCGACCGCGGCCGTACGAGCGGGCGCCGTACCGGCCTGAACGGGGCCCGGACACCCCGGCTTCCTCGCGCACACGAAGCAGCCGGGACCGAGCCGGGCGCACGAAGAGGCCGGAGCCCACTGGCATCCGGCCTCTTCGGCTGGTACGGCAAGCGACAACCGGGCAACCCCCACGGCCGGCACGCACCTCCGCGACAGCGGCGGCGGCTTGGCCGCAAAGGGCGCCTCAGCCGCGCAGGGCCTGGACCGCGGCTTCCAGCCGCTTGCCGTAGTCCGCGTCCGCCTTGCGGAAGTTCTCGATCGCCCGCTGTGCGATGTCATCGCGGGAGACCTGCGAGATGAAGCCCGCCAGGTTGCCGATCAGGCGCTCCTTCTCGTCCTCCGACATCAGGCGGTAGAGGTTGCCGGCCTGGACGAAGTCGTCGTCCTCGGCGTGCGAGGGCGCCGCGGTCTCGCACGTGGCTCCGGTGACGGCGGCCGGCTGCCACAGCGGCCGCCCGGTCTCGGCGGGGCCGCCGAAGCTGTTGGGCTCGTAGTTCTTCTGTCCGCCGTGGCGGCCGTCGTAGAGCGCGCCGTCCCGGCCGTGGCTGCGCGCCTCGGTGGCGTGCGGACGGTTGACCGGCAGGTGGTCGGCGTTGATGCCGACGCGGTAGCGGTGCGCGTCGCCGTACGCGAAGAGGCGGCCCTGCAGCATCTTGTCGGGGGACGGACCGATGCCCGGCACGAAGTGGTGCGGCGAGAAGATCGACTGCTCGACCTCGGCGAAGATGTTCTGCGGGTTGCGGTTGAGCTCCAGCTTGCCGATCTCGATCGGCGGATAGTCCTCGTGCGGCCAGACCTTGGTCAGGTCGAACGGGTTGAAGCGGTAGTTCGCCGCCTCGGCCGCGGGCATGATCTGCACCTGCACGGTCCAGGTCGGGAACTCGCCCCGCTCGATGGCCGTACGCAGATCGCGCTGGTGGCTGTCGGGGTCCTCACCGGCGAGCTTGTTGGCCTCGTCCTGGGTGAGGCTCTTGATGCCCTGGTCGGTCTTGAAGTGGTACTTGACCCAGAAGACCTCGCCCGCCTCGTTGTTCCACTGGAAGGTGTGCGAGCCGTAGCCGTTCATGTGGCGGTACGAGGCGGGTATGCCGCGGTCGCCGAACAGCCAGGTCACCTGGTGGGTGGACTCGGGCGACAGACCCCAGAAGTCCCAGACGTTGTCCGCCTCCTGCGAGCCGGTGTACGGGTCGCGCTTCTGGGTGTGGATGAAGTCCGGGAACTTGATGGCGTCCTTGATGAAGAACACCGGGGTGTTGTTGCCGACGAGGTCGTAATTGCCCTCTTCGGTGTAGAACTTCAGCGCGAAGCCGCGCGGGTCACGCACCGCGTCGGCGGCACCGAGGCTGCCCGCGACCGTGGAGAAGCGCAGGAAGGTCTCGGTCTGCTTGCCGACCTCGGAGAGGAACTTGGCGCGGGTGTACCGGGTCACATCCGCGGTCACCGTGAACGTGCCGTAGGCGCCGGCACCGCGGGCGTGCACGATGCGCTCCGGGATGCGCTCGCGGTTGAAGTGCGCGAGCTTCTCGATCAGGAGCTGGTCCTGGATGAGGCCGGGGCCGCCGATACCGGCCGTCTCGCTGTTCTGGTTGTCCCCGACCGGAGCGCCGGCCTCCGTGGTCAGCGGTCCGCTGGTGCTCTCTACCGACACGTGCGCCTCCTGAATGTCTTCTACACCTGCCCTTGGCTTGCGCCGAACCCGATCCTACATTGGACAATGTCTAAGTCAAGAAGGACCCGAAAGCCATACACGATCCGGTGATGGAACCGGCCACTGCTACCCTGGCTCTATCTGACTGATAGGTGATTGGCATGAGTGACCTGCTGGAACGGCTCCGGGGACGCGGCTGGCGGCTGACCGCGCAGCGACGCGTCGTCGCCGAGGTCCTCGACGGGGACCACGTCCACTACACCGCCGACGAAGTGCATGCGCTGGCATCCGACCGACTGCCGGAGATCTCCCGCGCCACCGTCTACAACACCCTGGGCGAGCTGGTCTCGCTCGGCGAGGTGATCGAGGTGAGCACGGACGGCCGCGCCAAGCGGTACGACCCGAACGCCCACCACGACCACCAGCACCTGGTCTGCTCGCAGTGCGGCACGATCCGCGATGTGCACGTCAAGGGCGACCCGCTCTCCGCCCTCCCCGAGCCGGAGCGCTACGGCTTCCAGGTCTCCGAGGTCAGCGTGACCTACCGGGGCATCTGCCCCAACTGCCGCAGCACCCCCTGACCTCCCAAAGGGCCGGCCCCCGTCCGGGCCGCCCCGCCGCGGCAGGCCGCACCGCCCTCCACCCGAGCCCGCGCCCCTCAGGCGGCGGGCTCCTTTGCGCGCCCGGCCCGGCCGGGCCCGCACGCCCCGCGCATACGACGAAGGCCCGGATCCCATGGAATCCGGGCCTTGGCCTGTGAGTAGCGGGGACAGGATTTGAACCTGCGACCTCTGGGTTATGAGCCCAGCGAGCTACCGAGCTGCTCCACCCCGCGTCGTTGTGGGTTCACTCTAACCCCGGCCCGACGACCAGCGCAAATCCCTTCCCCACACCCGGGAAACGCCCGGAAACGGCACCGCGGACCGTTCCCGGACTTCCGGGCGCACCGCTACGCGCTGAGCTCGTCCTGGAGCGCCGCCCGCAGCCGCGCCGCGCGCTCCGCCACCTCCGGCGGCCCCAGCTCGACCGCGCGTGCACACCAGGTCTGCGCCTCCGCGAGCGCGCCGCGCCGGGCGGCGATCAGCGCCAGCCGCAGGGCGGCGCGTCCGTGCCCGCCTTCGGCGGCGCGCTGCCACCACAGGGCCGCCTCGGGCAGGCTGCCCTCGCGGGCCAGCAGCAGCCCCAGGTTGAAGGCGCCGTTACGGCTTCCGGACTCGGCCGCCGCTCGGTACCAGGCCGCGGCCTCGGCGACCTCCCCGCGAGCCGCCGCGAACATGCCAACCCGGACCTGGGCCCGGCGGTGGCCCTGCCGGGCGGCCCGCTCGTACCACTGCATGCTCTCGTCGTCCGCCCCCCGCTCGCTGTCGGGCAGGCCCTCACCCGCCGCCGCGGCCCTGCGGTCCAGCAGGTCCGCGAGCCGGAAGGCGGCCTCGGCGCTGCCGCCGCCGGCCGCACAGCGCAGATTGCGCTCCGCGTGCTGCAGCTCGCCGTCGCGCAGCTGCACGATGGCGACCTGCAGCGCCGCCTCCGTGTGCCCGGCCGCGGCCGCGCGCTCGTACCAGGTGTGCGCCATCCGCTCCTCACCGCGGCCGGCGAAGAGAATGCCGAGGTTGAACGCGGCATCGACGCTGCCCGCCTCGGCCGCCTTGGAGAACCACGGCTCGGCCCCCGAGGCGTCGCCGCGCTGCAGCAGCAGGATGGCCAGCGCGTTGGCGGCCTCGCGGTGCCCGGCGTAGGCGGCCCGGCGGTACCACTGCTCACCCCGCCCGGCCCGGCCCTGCTTGGTGCACAGCAGCCCGATGTTGTAGGCCCCGTTGACGTCCCCGGCGTCCAGCGCCACGCGGTACCAGCGCTCGGCGCTCTGCAGCTCGCCGCGGTCGGCGTGCAGTGCGCCCAGCGCGTTGGCGGCGTTGCCGTCGCCGTCCTGGGCGGCACGCCGCCACCACTCCGCGGCGCTCTCCTCGTCGCCGGCGTCGCGCAGCAGGTAGCCCAGCGCACAGGCGGCGCGGGCCTCACCGTCCTTGGCGGCGGACAGGTACCAGCGGCCCGCCTCCTGGACGTCGCCGCGGTCCTCCAGGAGCGCGCCCAGTTGCAGCGCCGCCCTGCGGTGGCCGCGCGCGGCGGCCTGGCGGTACCACTGCTCGGCCTCCTCCTGCTGGTTCAGCTCCCCGTAGGCGGGCACCGTGCGGCGGTCCGTGTCGCGGCCGTCCTCGATGAGCCGGGCCAGGCGGTACGCGGCCTCGCGGTGGCCGCGCTCGGCGGCGGCCCGGAACCAGCGCTCGGCGCCGATGTCGCCGCGGTGCTCCAGCAGATCGGCGAGTGCGTAGGCGCCCAGGCAGTGGCCGGACTCGGCGGACTGGCGCAGCCAGTACTCGGCGGCCGGCTCGTCGCCGCGCTCGCGGTAGTGCCGGCCCAGGGCGTGCGCGGCGGCCGCCGAACCGGCGACCGCGGCGATCCGCCACCAGCCGGCCGCCTCGTCCCCGTAGCCGCGCTGATGGAGCAGGACGCCGAGGTTGTTGGCCGCGGCGCGGTCCCCCGCGGCGGCCGCGGAGCGCAGATGCGGCTCGGCGCCGTCGAGGTCACCGCGGCGCAGCAGCATCGCGCCGAGCGCGCTCATCGCGGCGGTGTCGCCCGCCTCGGCGGCCCGGCGGTGGCCGTTCTCGGTCACGGCATCGGACGCTTCGGCGGCCTCCGCGGCCTCCATCGCGTCCATCTGCAGCTCGGATTCGCGCCCGTCGTCGGGCGCATGTACAAACCGGTCCGTCTCCAACAACCTTGCCTTGTCCCCCATAAGACCCATCGTCGCATCACCTGTAACCCGCGTACACCTGGTATACCGCAGCCAGTGAGGTCACTTCAGCGGTTTGTCGACTTCCCGACACGGCGACATGTCAAACTCAAGCACACAGGTTCCCTACACAGGCCGCGCGACCCGGCCTTTGCCAGGATCGACCCGAACGCATGACGAAGGCCCGGATCTGTTCGGATCCAGGCCTTCGGCTTTCCGTAGCGGGGACAGGATTTGAACCTGCGACCTCTGGGTTATGAGCCCAGCGAGCTACCGAGCTGCTCCACCCCGCGTCGTTGTGTCATCAATCTATCACGGCGACGGACCGTGCCCGCACCGGCGCGGCCCCGCGGCCGCCGGTTGCACACCGGCGGCCGCAGGGCCGCGGACCGCTGCCAGCCGGCTCAGCCGCCCGACCCGCCGCCCTTCTCGGACGCCTTCGCGGCCCGGTCCAGCGCCGCCTTGAGCTTCTTCTGGGCCTCGCCGTAGGCGCCCCAGTCGCCCGAGACGCGGGCCTTCTCGCCCTCCTCGTAGGCCTTCTGGGCGTCGGACAGGGCCTGCTGCACCGTCTGGTCGGCCGGTGGCTGCTTGCCCGTGTCGGTGTCGCCCGGCGGTTTCTCCGTACCCGAGCTGGGCGCCTTCTTGCCGAAGACCACATCCAGCGCGTCCTTGAGGGAGTCCTCCAGAACGGGCTTGTTGTCGCCGTAGCTGACCAACACCTTCTTCAGCAGGGGGTAGTTGGTGTTGGCGCCGCGCAGGTACACCGGTTCGACGTAGAGCAGTCCGCCGTCCAGTGGCACGGTCAGCAGATTGCCGTACTCGATCTCCGAATCGCCGAACTTCTTGAGGATGTTGAGCTCATTGGCGATGACCGGATCGGAGTTGAACTTCGACTGCACCAGCTGTGGACCGGGGACCGGTGTCTGCGCGGGCAGTTTCAGCACTCTGATCCTGCCGTAGTCGCCGCTGGTCGCATTGGCGTCCACGGCCATGAAGGCCCCGAGGTTGTCCTTCTTGTTGGGCGTGAAGGTCGTCGTCAGCGAGAAGGACTGGTCCTTCTGATCCGGCATCTTCATGCTCAGGTAGTACGGCGGTACCGCGTTGCCCGACTTGGTCGTCGGGTCGCTGGGGATCTGCCAGCGCTCGGAGCCGGTGTAGAAGGTCCCCGGGTCCGTGACGTGGTACGTGGTCAGCAGCTGGCGCTGCACCTTGAAGAGGTCCTGCGGATAGCGCAGGTGCTCCTTGAGCGAGTTGCTGATGGCGCTCTTCTTCTCGACCGTGCCGGGGAAGGCGTTCATCCAGGTCTTGAGGACCGGGTCCTTCTCGTCCCACTGGTAGAGCTTGACCGAGCCGTCGTACGCGTCCACCGTCGCCTTGACGGAGTTGCGGATGTAGTTGACCTGGTTCTGCTGGGCCACCACCGCCCGCTGGCCGTCGGTGAGCGAGTCGGCCGTGGTGTCCCCGAGCGTGGTGCGCGAGGCGTACGGATAGCCGTTGCTCGTCGTGTAGGCGTCCACGATCCACTTGATCCGGCCGTCTATGACCGCCGGATAGGCGTCGCCGTCGATGGTCAGCCACGGAGCGACGGATTCGACGCGCTCCTTGGGCGTGCGGTTGTAGAGGATCCGCGAGCCGTCGCCGATGGCGCCGGAGTAGAGGATCTGCGGCTCCCCGAACGCCACCGCGTACGCGGCGCGGTTGATCGGGTTGGCGAGGTTGACCCCGCTGTCGCCGCGGTAGCTGTAGCTCTTCTCGCCGCTGTCGTCGGAGTAGTCCAGCTCCTTCTGCGGACCGCCGACGATGGAGTACTGCGTGGTCTTCTCGCCGTAGTACACCCGCTGCTGGTACTTGCCGACGGACTTGCCGAGCTCTCCCTTGGCGGGCAGGTCCGACTCGGTGTACTTCGGTCCGCCGCCGTCGCCGGCCTCGGTGCCCTTCGCGGCGACCACGCCATAGCCGTGGGTGTACTTGAAGTGGTCGTTGATCCAGTTGCGCTCGGGGATACCGGCGATGTTCAGCTCACGCAGACCGATGACGGTGTCCTGGTCGGCGCCGTCCTCGTCCTTGTAGCGGTCGACGTCGAGGGTGGAGGGGAACTGGTAGTACGCCCGCACCTGCTGCTGTTGCTGGAAGGCCGGCGAGACCACGTTCGGGTCAAGCAGCCGCATGCTGGCCGTGGTGTCGGCGTCGTCGCGCAGCCGCTGGCCGTCCTCCTTGGTGGTGGGCTTGTAGTTGCCCTTGTACGGCGTGACCTCGGCGTCCTGGATGCCGTACGCGTCCCGGGTCGCCTTGATGTTCTGCTTGATGTACGGCGCTTCCTTGGCCTGCTCGTTCGGCTGGACCTGGAACTTCTGGACGATGGCCGGGTACAGCCCGCCGATCAGGACCGCCGAGAGCACCATCAGGCCGAAGCCGATCACCGGCAGCTGCCACGTACGCCGCCAGAGCGTCGCGAAGAACAGCACCGCGCAGATCGCCGCGATGAAGAACAGGATGGTCTTCGCCGGGAGATAGGCGTTGGCGTCCACATAGCGCAGACCCGCCCAGTTCTCGGCCGACTTCAGGCCGCTGGACTTGACCGCGAGCCCGTACCGGTCGAGCCAGTACGCGATCGCCTTGAGCGAGACGAAGATGCCGAGCAGCACCGACAGATGGCCGGTGGCCGCGGCCGTCGCCCGGGAACCGGGGCTGGTCAGCCGCAGTCCGCCGTAGAGGTAGTGCGTCAGCGCGGCGGCGACCAGGCACAGCACCGCGGCGGCGAAGCCGAAGCTCAGCAGGAAGCGGTACCAGGGCAGGTCGAACGCGTAGAAGGCGACGTCCTTGCCGAACTGCGGGTCCTTCTTCCCGAACGGGACGCCGTTGACCCACTGGAGCCATGTACGCCACTCACCGGACGCGGAGGCGCCGGCGATCAGACCGACCACCGCCGTGATGGCGATCAGCGCCCACTTCTTGAACGGCGCGATGCTCATCCGATAGCGGTCCAGGCTCTGCTGCTCCATGGACATCGCGCTCAGCGGCGGCCGCAGGCGGTGCGCCAGCCAGATGTTGAGGCCTACGGCCACGGCCATCAGGACGCCGAAGACGAAGAACAGACCGATCTTGGTCGACAGGGTGGTGGTGAAGACCGACGAGTACTTGACCGACCGATACCACAGCCAATCGGTCCAAAATCCCGCAAACATCACGAAGAGCATGGCCAAAACGGCCAGCACACCCAATGTCATGAGCAGGGTCCGGATCCGCCGCGAAGGTCGGCCGACTCTGATCCGTGGCCCTGTCGGGCCTCCGCCGCGGTCCGGCATCTGGAAAGCCAAGGTGCGCACCTCGAAGTTCGCTGTCGTGTGGAGCAGGCCCGGCGATAGTAGGACCCAGTGATGCAACTTACGAAGGCTTTACCCAGTTCCCGATTTCCGGGGTACACAAGGCACGATGTTGAGCATGACCAACCTCCCCGTTGACGGCACTCCCCTCGCCGCCGACCCGCTGACCCGCGCGGTGCTCGAGATCGATGAGTACAGCGCCGGGCTCGGCTGGGATCAGCCCGCCCGACTGTTCGCCCTCGTCGACACCGCCAAGCTGCGCGCCCAGGAGCCCGCGCTCGCCGGCCAGCTCGGCATCGACGACTCCACCACCGCTTCCCTGACCCCCGTGGAACAGGACGAGATCCCGGCCGGTGTGCCGCTGGACGAGTTCCTCGCCACCATCGCCTGGCCGGACGCCGTCACCGGCTGCGCACTGACCGTGGAGCGGCTGATGCTGCCCCCGTCCGCCGAGGACTCCGAGCCCGAGGGCATGGACGAGGCGCAGCTCGCCAAGTGGGTCGCCGGGCATCCGGACCGCCAGGAGGTCCGGATGACGGTGGCCGTACTGCGCGACGGGCGCCGCGAATCGGCGCTGCGGCTGCGCGAGAAGGACTCCACGTCCGAGGTGCTCACCGGCTCGCGGCTGGTCCCGGGCCTCGCCGACGCGCTCGCGGCGACCTTCGAGGACTGAGACCGGCGCCGGCCGGTCTCCGGTCGCGCGCTACGACCGGCCTGCCGGGCTGCAGCTCGGCAGGCCGGCAAGGTCGCCCTTGCGGATCTTGTCCAGTGCCTTGACGGCGTCGCCTATCGTGTCGATCTTGACCAGGCGCAGCCCGCCCGGGGTGTCCTTGGCGGCGGTGGCGCAGTTGTCCTTGGGCGTCAGGAAGAACTCCGCGCCCTTGTCGCGCGCCGCGACCGTCTTCATCGAAATGCCGCCGATCGGGCCGACCTTGCCCTTGTCGTCGATCGTGCCCGTACCGGCCACGAACCTGCCGCCCGTCATGTCCCCGGGCGTGAGCTTGTCCATGATGCCCAGCGCGAACATCAGCCCGGCGCTCGGGCCGCCGACGTCGGCCAGCTTGATGTCGATGGGGAACGGGAAGGTGTGGTCCACGCCGGCCTGGATGCCCACGATGGCCCGGCCGTCCTGCGCCTTCTGCGTCGTGATCGCGACCTGGGCCGTACCGCCCTCGGGCTTCTTGCCCCGCTTCTCCGCCGCGGCCGCCTCCTTGACGGGGATGACCGTGAAGACGACCTTCTCGCCGGGCTTGTGCCGGGTGACGAGCTTGGCGACGTCACTGGCCTGCTTGACCGCCGTGCCGTCCACCGCCTTGATCACATCGCCCGCGTGCAGCCGGCCGTCGGCGGGCTTGTCCTTGACGACGGAGCTGACGACGGTCTGGGTGGCGACGGGGATGCGCAGCTGCTGAAGGGCGGCGACCTTGGCGCTCTCCTGGGACTGGCTGAACTCCTCGGCGTTCTCCTGGTCGGCCTGCTCGGCCGTCTGTCCCTCGGGGTAGAGGGTCTTGTGCGGCACCACGGCGCTGTCGTGGTCGAGCCAGCCGTAGACCGCCTGGAAGAGGTTCATGGTGTAGTCGGGGCCGGTGACCCGGACCGTGGTCATGTTGAGGTGACCGGTCGTCGGGTAGGTCTTGCGCTCGGCGATCTGCAGCACCGGCTCGCCGTCGTGATCGCCGAGCGTGTTGACCGTCGGCCCCGGCGACATCTCCGAGTACGGCACGGGGAGCAGCAGGCCCACGATGATCAGCACGATGAACATCAGGGTCGAGGCGAGCAGCGTCGCGGTGCGGCGTGGCATGGAACGACAGTACGGGACGGGTATGACAACCGGCCCGCGGGGCCGTCCGTACGGGGTCGAACACCCGCCCGCACGCGGAAGGGGCGCGCGGGGCACCGCTTGCTGCTGCGTTCGGGTGACGGACGGACGTCAGGCCGGATCGGAGGCGGCCGGTGCGGGGTGCGAAACGGAATGCTCTTTTTCCATCGCGTCACGGAATCGCGCGTAGCCCGCGAGCTCCGCGACATCCCCGGATTTGCGGTTCCGCAGGGCCCAACTGCTCCAGACCGCGGCGATCAGCCCGGCCCCCACCGGAATCAGCAACCAGAGGAGCGCACCCATCAGCGACCTCCCAACCCCTTGTCACGACCGCAATCGACGAATAAGCAGATTAGCCATCTGCCAGATCAACGCTCACGCCAGGGGGCGGGTTACGCAACCGGAATGCGTTACACCGGTTCGGCCCCGCGTTCGAGAACGGCCGTCTCGGGGTTTGGGACCACCACCCCGTACGTTATGAGGCTCCTACCCACTCCTCGGTTCCATCCACAAACGTCTGGTGCTTCCAGATCGGGACCTCGTGCTTGAGGTCGTCGATCAGCTTGCGGCAGGCCTCGAACGCCTCGCCCCGGTGCGGGCAGGAGACCGCGACGACCACGGCCAGATCACCGATCCGCAGCTCGCCCACGCGGTGGACGGCGGCCAGCGCCCGCACGGGATAGTCGGCGACGACCTTCTCGGCGATCCGGCGCATCTCCGCCACTGCGGTCGGGTGCGCGGAGTAGCCCAGGCCCTCGACGTCGGCACCGTTGTCGTGCGAGCGGACCGTGCCGACGAACAGGGCCGTGCCACCGGCGGCCGGGTCGCCCGCGGCCGCGAACACCTCGTCGAGGGACAGGGCGGTGTCGCGGATCTCCAGAAGCCGGATCGGGTCCGCCGCGGCCCGCTCACCGGGGTGGTCGCGGCCGGGGGTCGAGGGGGAAGGCGTGCCAGACATACCCCCATCGTGCCGCACCGCGGCGGCGCCGGGGAATGACCGTTTCTGCCGGTCGTCCCGGCCGCCGTATGGAGACTCCTCCAGCCCCGCGGGCCCGGTGCGCTCAGATGCGCCGGCGGGCCTTACGGGCGCGCCGCACCAGCGCGGCGGTGCCCAGGAGGGCGACGGTGGCGCCGGCGGCACCCGCGGCGGTGGCGTCCTTGCGGCCCAGCCTGCGGCCGGCGACGGTGTGCCGTCCGGCGACCTCCTCCAGGAGCTCGGCGAGCACCTCCTCGTTCGTCCACCGGGGCCGCCAGCCCGCGTCGTGCAGCCGGCTGCCGCTGACCACCCAGGGGTGCATCGTGTACGCGAGGTCGCCCGCGGGCGAGGGGGTCAGGCCGATGCGGTGCAGCCGGGCCGCGGCGCCCAGGGCCACCGAGGACGGCAGCTCCATCCGCCGGATACCGGACAGCTCCTCGACCTCCTCCTGCTCCAGCCAGCCGTCGCAGCCCACCGCCAGCTCGCCGTCCACCTTCTCCAGTGCCGCGTACTCCAGGGCGCTGACCAGGTCCTCGACGTGGCAGAACTGCCAGGCGGGACGGGATCCGGCGACGACCAGGAGGCGGGGCGACTCGAAGTAGCGGGTCAGCGCGGTGTCGGTGCCCCCCACCAGGACAGCGGGGCGCAGCACGGTGACGTTCAGGCCCGGGTGTGCGCGCGGCGCGCGGCGCGCCAGGTGCTCGATCTCCAGCAGGTCGCCGACGCCGGTGGCGTCCGCGGTGGCCCGCAGCTCGGCGTCCTCGGCCAGCGGCACGTCGTTGTCGGGCAGCGCCCCGTAGACCATGGCGGAGGTGCACAGCACCACCCGGTGGATGCCGGCGGCCGCGGCGGCGGTCAGCACGGTCTGGGTGCCGCGCACGTTGTAGGCGGTGCGCGCGGTGGCGTCGGTCTCCAGGTCGAGGTCGAGCGCCAGGTGGACGACGACGTCCGCGCCGCGCAGTTTGTCGGCGATCGCGGGGTCGCGTACGTCCAGGACGTGCCAGTGCGCCTCGGCGACGTCGCCGCGCCGCTCGTCGATCGCCACCACCGCCTTGACCTCGTCGGAGGCGACCAGGGCGCGGGTGAGCTGCGCGCCGACTCCGGACGCGGCTCCGGTGACGGCGACGACGGGCCGGCGCAGCGGCCGGTCGGGGGCGCCGCCCGCGGTGTCGCCTGCCTTCTCGGTCTGGGCCGCAGCGTTTCGCGCTGCGCGAACGGTCGGATCTGGGGAACTCACCGGGCGTCTCCAGCGGTTGTCTTCAGTGCGGACGCGTACTGACGCGTCCGCACCAGGTGGCTCCATCCTGCCGCAGCCACCGGGACAGCGAAGCACCGAGCCCCGATGCGGGCGGGGTGTCTACGCTGGAGGTGATGTCGGGCAGCCGCCGTCGGCCACCTGGTCGGCGGCCCTACGAGCCGAGGAAACCCGTGAGTGACACCCCATTTGGATTCGGCCTTCCGCCGGAGGAGCCGGAGGACGGCGACAACGGCAAGAAGAAGGGCGGCCAGGGAGGTAGCCAGGGCCCCGCGGACCCGTTCGGGTTCGGCGGCGGGAGCGGCGGCGCGGACAATCCGTTCGCGGCGCTCTTCGGCAGCATGGGCGGCCCGGGCGGCCAGATGAACCCTGGCGATCTGGGAGCCGCCTTCCAGAAGCTCGGCCAGATGCTCTCGTACGAGGGCGGCCCGGTGAACTGGGACATGGCCAAGGACATCGCGCGGCAGACCGTCGCGCAGGGCGCCGAGGACGGCAGCAAGGACGCGAGCCTGTCCCCGGGCGAGCGCTCCGCCGTGGAGGAGGCCGTCCGGCTGGCGGACCTGTGGCTGGACGGTGTGACGTCGCTGCCGTCGGGTTCCGGCTCGGTGGTGGCCTGGAGCCGCGCCGAGTGGGTCGAGGAGACCCTTCCGGTGTGGAAGGACCTGGTCAATCCGCTCGCCGAGCGCGTCGGGGCGGCCATGGGCGATGTGCTGCCCGGGGAGATGCAGGCCATGGCGGGCCCGCTGCTCGGGATGATGCGCTCCATGGGCGGCGCGATGTTCGGCACCCAGATCGGCCAGGCGCTGGGCGTGCTGGCCGGCGAGGTCGTCGGTTCGACGGACATCGGGCTGCCGCTGGGGCCGGCCGGCAAGGCCGCGCTGCTCCCGGGGAACATCGCCTCGTTCGGCGAGGGCCTGGGGGTGCCCGAGGGCGAGGTGCGCCTGTATCTGGCCCTGCGTGAGGCCGCCCACCAGCGGCTCTTCGCCCATGTGCCGTGGCTGCGCTCGCATCTGTTCGGTGCCGTCGAGGGCTATGCGCGCGGCATCAAGGTCGACACGACCAAGCTGGAGGACGTGGTCGGCCAGATCGATCCGCAGCACCCCGAGGAGCTGCAGAACGCCCTGCAGCAGGGCATGTTCCAGCCCGAGGACACCCCGGAGCAGAAGGCCGCGCTGGCCCGGCTGGAGACCGCGCTGGCGCTCGTCGAGGGCTGGGTGGACGCGGTGGTGCACGCCGCCGCCAAGCCGCATCTGCCGTCGTCGGACAAGCTGCGCGAGACGCTGCGGCGGCGGCGGGCGAGCGGCGGTCCCGCCGAGCAGACCTTCTCGACCCTGATCGGTCTCCAGCTGCGTCCGCGGCGGCTGCGGGACGCCTCGCGGCTGTGGGCGTCGCTCACCGACGCGCGGGGCCTGGACGGCCGCGACGGCCTGTGGGAGCACCCGGACATGCTGCCGACGGCGGCCGACCTGGACGACCCGGACGGCTTTGTCCACCACGAGCAGGCGGACTTCTCCGAGCTCGACAAGATGCTCGGCGAGGCCGCCCGCGGCGGCAGGCCGGATCTGGGCAAGCCCTCCCAGGAGGGCGACGGTCCCGATGCGGCACCGGGCGAGGGCAAGGGTGACGGCGACAAGTGAGTCTGCACGCGGATGCGGCGCGGGTGCTCAAGGAGTGGCCCGCGCCGTCGCCCGATCAGGAGCAGCTGCGGCTGACGTATCTGGATCATCTCGCCGCCCATCAGGACGGCATGTGGAAGCCCTGCAAGGACGGGCACCTCACGGCGAGCGCGCTGGTGATCGACCCGGCCGCCGGCCGGGTGCTGCTCACGCTGCACCGCAAGCTGGAGATGTGGCTGCAGATGGGCGGCCACTGCGAGCCCGAGGACGCCTCGCTGGCGGACGCGGCGCTGCGTGAGGCGCGCGAGGAGTCGGGGATCGCGCAGGGGCTGACGCTGCTGCCCGGCGGCCCGGTGCGGCTGGACCGCCATCACACGCCCTGTGCGGTGCATCTGGACGTCCAGTACGCGGCGCTGGCGCCCGAGGGCGCGCAGGCGGCGATCAGCGACGAGTCGCTGGACCTGCGGTGGTTCGCGTACGACGAGGTGCCCGGCGTCGCCGATGCCTCGGTGGCGCGCCTGGTGGAGCGCGCCCGCGCCCTCCTGTAGACGGCAACGACTCCTTGGGCGCCCGCCCTTTGCGGGGCGGGCGCCGAGGAGCGTCGGCGGCGGGTCAGTTGGTGAAGATGTTGCCCTGGTTCTGTCCCCGGGCGCCCTGCTGGCCCATGCCGAACTGGGCGGCCACCCCGGAGCCGATGACGGCGTTCTGCGGCGGCAGCAGTTCGCTGGGCTGGACCAGCGCATAGCCCTGGCCCAGGAAGCTGAGCTCCCAGCCCTCGCCCGTGTTGCCGCGCCGCCGCCACACGCCCGAGGAGTGGGTCTGCGCCTGCATCTGCACCCGCAGCGAGGCCGACCAGGCGACCACCGCGTCGGCGTCGGCGTTGACGTACTTGTCGGGCGTGACCTGCAGCATCAGCGGCTCGCCCGAGGTCATCAGGGCGACCTTGCCCTGCCCGGAGATGTTGAGCTGGTACTTGCCGGTGCCGGAGATGCCGTACTGGCTGTCGACGGAGACGACCTCCCAGTGGAGGCCGGAGTCCAGCGCCAGGACGTAGCTGCTGTCGACGGTCAGGCCGTCGTGGTCGACGTCGACGACGTGCACGTACTGGGCGAGGTTGGCCAGATAGACCGTGCCCTGCCCGGAGACGCGCATCAGGTCGAGGCCCTCGCCGGAGTGCGCGCGGGCACGGCGCTGCCCCGGCGTCTGGTAGTTGCCGTCGAATTCGAGCAGTCCCTGGTAGGCGACCATCGCCCCCTTACGGGCGAGGACGTCCTCGTGGCCCTGGAGGGCGACGCGCAGCAGCTGGCTGTTCTGCAGGGCGTAGCGGTCCTGGGTCTGTGCCTCGGTGAAGGCGAAAAGCGGACTCTGCATGGCGTGTTCGTCCTCCCCCTCAGCCCCGGGCCCGGAGCCGGTCGGTGCTGTCCTCGCTGGGCTGTACGACGACGAACCCCTGGCCGGAGAAGCCGAGTTGGTACGCCTCGCCGCTGCCGCGCCCGATCATCGAGGACGCCTTGAAGCTGCGCTTGCCCTTCATCTTCAGGTTGGTCGACCAGGCGACCAGGGCGTCCGGGTCCACATAGGTCTCGTCCTCGCCGCGGCCGCAGTCGACGACGACGGGCGTGCCACGGGAGGTCAGCGCGACCCAGCCGGTGCCGGAGATCCCGACGTTGAAGAGTCCCTGGCCGGCGAACTTCGCCATGCCCTTGACGCGCTGTACGCCCCACTGGAGGCTCGCGTCGAAGGCGAGGAGGTTGGTGCCGTTGACGGAGAGCGCGTCACCGTTGAGGTTGATGCAGACCACGTCGGCGCCGTAGTCGGCCAGGTAGAGCAGGCCGTCTCCGGAGCACTTCATCAGGGGCGCACCCTCGCCGGTCAGCCACTGGGAGGCCATCTGGCGGACGGCGGGCGGGTTCGGCTCGTACTGGACGAAGCCCTCGTAGGCGACCATCGAGCCGGTGCGCGCGAAGACGTCCTGGCCGCTCTGCATGGCGATCTTCACCATGGCGCTGCCGTGGTTCTCCATACGGGCGGCGGGCGGGGTCGGGACGTAGCCCGACATCTGCTGCTGGTTCATGAGTTACGGGCTCCCTCAGACCTCGTAGGGCTGGACGACGATGAAGTTGCCGGGCGCACCGCGGAACTGGAGGTTCACGGTCTCGCCGGAGTGGCCCGGATAGGCGTGCCGGCGCAGGCTCACCTGGCTGGAGATGATCACCTGCGAGGCGGCGGACCAGGCCACGATGGCGTTGGAGTCGGCGAAGGTGGTCGGGGTGACCGGCAGCACGACCGGCGTGCCGTGGGTCTTGACGACGAGGGTGCCGGTGCCCTGGAACTGCATGGTGAACAGGGCGCCACCGGGGATGCCGTGGCCCTCGATCCGGCGGACCTCGTGCTGCAGCGACTCGTCGAAGGCGAGGACGGCCTCAGCCGACACGCAGATGGCGTCGCCCTGCAGCTCGATGGGGTGGACATGGGCGCCGTTCTCCGCGAAGAAGACCTGGCCCGCTCCGGTGCAGCGCATCAGCTGCATCTCCTGGCCGGTGGCGTTGCCGACGATCCGGCCGCGGAAGCCGGCGCCCTTGTAACCGAAGTCGACCTTGCCCTGGTAGAGCACCATGCTGCCCTGGCGGGCGAGCACCGGCTGGCCGTCGACACCGAGGTCGACGCGGATCAGCTTGCCGTTCTGCGGGGTCCAGCGCTGGCCGGTGGGGGCTTCCTTGTACTTGTCGAGGACGACGCCGAGTCCGGGGCCGCCGCCCTGGGGGACGGCAGGAGCCTGGCCGCCGGGGTGCGGGGCGCCCGGGGGCTGCTGTCCCGGCTGGCCGTACGGCGCGGGCTGGGCCGGGAACTGGCCGGGCTGGCCGTACGGGGGTGCCTGCGGGGCCTGCTGGCCGGGGAATCCGCCGGGCGCGGGCTGCGGCTGGCCGTACGGGTCCTGACCGGGCATCGGCTGGCCGGGTGCCGGCTGGCCGTAGGGGGCCGGCGGCTGCTGTCCGGGAGGCGCCACCGGGCCGGGCGGCGGGGCGAGCGGCGCGGCGATGGTGGGCGCGCTGTGGACCTGCGGGGCGGTGGGCTGCGGGGGCTCGGGCGCCGGAGCGGGGGCCGGGGGCGCCGTCTGCGGCGAGCCCTGGGGCGGGCCGAATCCGGGCGCGGGCTGCGGCGGTACGGGAGCGGCGGCCGGGGCCCCGAAGGACGGCGCCGGGGCGGCCGGCCCGGACGGCGGAGCGAAGCCGGGCACTGCCTGCGCGGGCGCGGGCGGTTCGGGCTGCGCCTCGGCCTCCTCGGCGACCTCGCCGCCGAAGTTCTTCAGCAGGGCCTCCAGGCCGCCGTCGAAGCCCTGGCCGACCGCGGCGAACCGCCAGACGTCCTTGAGGTAGAAGTCACCGAGCATCACGGCGCGTTCGGTGCTGAACTCGCTGCCGGTGAAGGAGTAGCGGGCGACCTCTTCGCCGCCGGCCACGATCCGGATGTAGCCGGGGCCGATCTGCGAGACCTGGCCGGCGCCGTCGAGCGCGGCGGTGAAGGAGAGCTTCTGGATGTGCGGCGGGATCTTGTCGAGGGTGACCCGGAAGGACTCGCTGTCGCCGGCCTGCGCGCCGAGCAGCTGGATGGACTCCTCGGGCGACTTGGGCTGGTTGAAGAAGATGAAGTACCGGTCGTCGGAGAGCCGCTCGTCGGCGTCCAGACCGAAGCAGCTGATGTCGAAGGTGAGGCCGGGTCCGGCGATCTGCACGCCGACGTACAGATCCGTCCCCGCCGTCAGATCACCGATCTTGGCCTTGTGGCCCCGCTGGAATTCCCTGGCCATACGTAACGCCCGTCCCCCGCTCCCGCTGTGAGTTCGTCTGCGCGGCCAGGCTAACCGCTGGCACCGACAGCAAGCGATCCCGGGGCGCGGCGGATGTCGCGCGGCAGCGCTATTCGCTCCGGGCGGCGGGCAGGTGGGGCAGCCGGTCGGCCGCGACGACTCCTTCGAGATAGCCGCGGGCCCGTTCCGTACGGGGGTAGGACTCCAACAGGCGCCAGAAGCGGGGGCCGTGGCCGGGGACGAGCAGATGGGCGAGCTCGTGCAGCAGGACGTAGTCGATGACGTACTCCGGCATGCCCTGAAGGCGGTGCGAGAGACGGATGCTGCCCTCGGCCGGGGTGCACGATCCCCAGCGGGTGTTCTGGTTGGTGACCCAGCGCACCGACGCGGGCCGGGCCCGGCCGTCGAGGAACTGGTCCGACAGCCGCTCGGCGCGCTCGGCCAGCTCGCCGTCGCCGAGCATCCGCTTGCTTTCCTGGGCGGCGAGCTTGTCGAGCATGACGGTGACCCAGCGCTGCTCCTCGGCCTCGGACATACGGGCCGGAATCAGGACGACCGTGCGGTCCCCCTCGCGGTACGCGGAGACCGTTCTGCGCCGCCGTGAGCTGCGGCGCACCTCGACCGCGCTCGTCCCCGACCCCCCGCGGCCCTTCGGGCTCGGGGCAGCCCGGCGCGAAGTGTCTGCGGCGCGGCGCAGGGGTGTCTCCCCTGAGCCGTGAGCGGGAGGGTCGGCGGGCACGCGCCCGACGTTACCCGCTGGCCCTGCGGGAAGTCCCGCCCCGCGGACGGTTCGCCGCCGAACCACTCCATGGCGTGCACCGCTTGTACGACTAATACCGCACCGCCTGTGGATAACTTCGGACCCGATCCGCCGCAGGGCGCATGCTGAAGACCGGACCGACGAAGGACGGGGGCGGATGACATGCATCCGATGCTCAAGCCCGCGCTGCGGCGCGGATGGCGGGACAGGGAGACGGTGCGGTTCGGCGTGGCGCCGGCCCATGCGATGGTGGTCGGCCCGGTCGACACGGCGACCGGCAGCTTCCTCTCGCTGATCGACGGCACCCGCACCATGCAGCAACTCATCGCGGAGGCCGCGTTACTGGACCTGCCGCCCGAGCACGCGCGGGGAGTGGTGGACCGGCTCGGCGCGGCCGGGTTGCTGGAGGCGCCCACCGCGGGCGGCCCGGCGGCGGAGGCCGTACGGGCCGACCACCCGGCCTTCGAACAGCTGCGGCCCGACCTGGCCTCCCTGTCGGTGCAGTACCGGGAGCCGGCCGGCGCCCTGGGCCGGATGGGCGCGCGCCGGGCGGTCCGGGCCCGGGTCAAGGGAGCCGGCCGGGTGGGCGCGGCGATCGCTGCGCTGCTCTCGGCCTCCGGGATCGGCCGGGTGGAGGTGTTCGACGGCGGCAGGGTCACACCCGCGGACGTGACACCCGGCGGACTGCCGGCCGAACGGATCGGTGAGCAGCGCAAGGAGGCCGCCGAGCGGCTGGTCCAGCAGTCCTCCCCCTGGAGCCGCCGGCCCCGGCCGAGGGTGCCGGTCAGCGAGTCCGGCGAGCCCGGCCTGTCGCTCGTGGTGCTCGCCCCGCGTGACGGGCTCGCCGCGTACGCCCCCGACCCGGTGCTGTCCGAGCCGCTGCTCAGCGCCGGAATCCCGCATCTCTACGCGGGCGTGATCGAGGGCACGGGTGTGGTGGGTCCGCTGGTGCTGCCCGGTGGTTCGGCCTGCGCCGGCTGCGACGAGCTGCGCCGTACGGACGCGGAGCCGGCCTGGCCCCGGCTGCTGACGCAGTGGCGGTCGGGGCGCGCGGCACCCGCCGTGCCGGCCTGTGACGCGGCACTGGCGTCCGCGGTCGCCGGGCTCGCCGCCGTCCAGGCGCTGACGTTCCTCGACGGTGAACTGCCGCCGTGCACAGGGGCGCGGATGGAGCTCGCGCTGCCGTGTGCGAGCGTGCGCACGGTACGGATCGAGGCCCATCCGGAGTGCGGCTGCGGCGCCGCCGCTTCACTGTGTGGGGCAGGCGCCTCGGATCCTCGGCCGTGACACGCCACAATGACGGAGTAACCCCGGTTGGGGGACAGTGTGAGTTGGAGGGGCGCATGTCTGATCTTCCCCGCAAGGCGGTCACCCGCACCGCCAAGCTGGCCGCGCTGCCACTGGGGTTCGCCGGCCGTGCCACCTGGAGCCTGGGCAAGCGGATCGGCGGCAGATCCGCCGAGCTCGTCGGCCGGGAGCTCCAACAGCGCACCGCGGAACAGCTCTTCAAGGTCCTCGGCGAGCTGAAGGGCGGGGCGATGAAGTTCGGGCAGGCGCTGTCCGTCTTTGAGTCGGCGCTGCCCGAGGAGATCGCCGGACCCTACCGCGCCGCCCTGACTAAGCTTCAGGACGCCGCACCGCCGATGCCGACCAGCACCGTGCACTCCGTACTCGCGGAACGGCTCGGTGAGGACTGGCGGGAGCTGTTCGAGGAGTTCGAGGACAAGCCGGCCGCGGCCGCCTCGATCGGGCAGGTGCACCGGGCGGTCTGGCACGACGGCCGCGAGGTGGCCGTCAAGGTGCAGTATCCGGGCGCCGGTCAGGCTCTGCTGTCGGATCTGGCGCAGCTGAGCCGGTTCGCCCGGCTGCTGGGGCCGCTGATCCCCGGTATGGACATCAAGCCGCTGATCACCGAGCTGCGCGACCGGGTATCGGAGGAGCTGGACTACTCCCTGGAGGCGCAGGCCCAGCAGGCGCACGCCGAGGAGTTCGCCGACGACCCGGACGTGGTCGTGCCGGCCGTGGTGTACCAGTGCGACGAGGTGCTGGTGACGGAGTGGATGGACGGGGTGCCGCTGTCCGAGGTGATTGCGGACGGCACCGAGGAGCAGCGGGACCGGGCCGGTCAGCTCCTGGCCCGCTTTCTGTTCTCCGGCCCGGCCCGCACCGGCCTGCTGCACGCCGACCCGCATCCGGGCAACTTCCGGCTGCTGGCCGGGGACTCCCCGGACGGGCCCGCCGAGCAGTGGCGGCTGGGCGTACTGGACTTCGGCACCGTCGACCGGCTGCCCGACGGGCTGCCGCCGACGATCGGCAGCTCGCTGCGGATGACGCTGGACGGGGAGGCGGACGCGGTCTACCAGCAGCTGTGCGAGGAGGGCTTCGTCAAGGAGTCCGTCGAGCTGGATCCGGACGCGGTACTGGAGTATCTGCTGCCGATCATCGAGCCCGCTCAGGCCGATGAGTTCACCTTCACCCGCAGCTGGATGCGCCATCAGGCGGCCCGGATCGGCGATCCGCGCTCCCCCGCGTACCAGTTGGGCAAGCAGCTCAATCTGCCGCCCGCGTATCTGCTGATCCACCGTGTGACCTTGAGCACCATCGGGGTGCTGTGCCAGCTGGGGGCGACGGTGCGGCTGCGCGACGAGCTGGAGGCGTGGATGCCGGGCTTCGTGCCCGAGGAGGAGCCGGCGGCCTGGGACGTCACGGACCACGCCCCCGGCCTCGGCGCCTCGGGGAGCACCACGACCTCTGCGGACACCGGTGAGGAGGCGGTCGAGGAGAGCACGGCCTGAGCCCGGTGTCCGGGGCTCACCACCAGCTCGAGTCCAGGCGCCCCTCGATGGCCCGGATGTTCTCCCGGGCGCAGTTGTCGCAGAAGTAGCGGCGCTCGCCGTTCTCCACGGAGCAGGTCCAGGTCGGCGGTGTGCCCTCGGCGACCGCGCCGCAGCCGGCGCACACCGTGTTCCCGTCGGCCAACTCCGCCTGCTCATGCGTCTTCTGGTCCACCATCCGACGATATCCCCGTCAACCGCGCGAAGCCGGATACAACGCACCACGGGGCCCGTCCTGTCGGACGGACCCCGTGGTGGGCGGCGGTGTCAGGGCATCGCCTTACTGCATCACGGCCATGGCCAGCGCACGGCGGGCCCGGAGCGAGGCGCGCTCGGCGCGACGCTGCATCCGCCGCGCGGCGGCGAGCCGGTAAGCCCTGCGTTCGGACTCGGCCTCCCGCAGGCGTTCATGCATATGCGCACGTGCCAGGGCTTCTGGAATGAGTTGCATGGCGTGGTTCCTGTTCTGACGCGACTCGATCACGTCGGCGTTCGCGGGGACGGGGGTGTCGGTGAAGGTGGGGTTCATCGTGGGGTCCTGCTTCTTGGGATCCCGTGTGACGGGACGGTCGATCGTTCCTGTGCCTGTGGTGTTCATGCCGCAACCGGGTTCTTGCGCGGACGGCCACGCGGACGCTTGCGGGGCACCACGACGCCCTGGACGAAGAGTTCGCCGCCCCAGACGCCCCAGGGCTCACGGCGGTCCTTGGCGCCGGCGAGGCAGGCCTCACGGACCGGACAGCTCTGGCACAGCGTCTTGGCGTACTCCACGTCGGCCGGGGACTCGGCGAAGAAGACCTCGGGGTCGTAGGTGCGGCACGGGACGGCAGCGCCGAGGCGGTCGATCTCGTCGTCGAGCTCGGTGAGGGGCAGCAAGGAGGTCTCCTGGGGGTCGGGCGGAGGGATCAGGTCGGTGGCTACGGACGGGGTGTGCGTCTGCAGTTGCACGGTGTGTGTTCCTCGTCTGTTGTGGCCCGGCTTGTGGCGGGCGCTTGGAGCAAACAAAAGGGCCGCGGATCCCGGTGTGGGTTCCGCGGCCCTGGAAGGTGCCGACCTGATCTGCCGATCA
This sequence comes from Streptomyces sp. NPDC002446, assembly GCF_053595675.1. Lineage (NCBI taxonomy): Bacteria > Bacillati > Actinomycetota > Actinomycetes > Kitasatosporales > Streptomycetaceae > Streptomyces > Streptomyces sp. NPDC002446. The sequence continues at coordinate 52,658 of NZ_JBSFYC010000045.1, forward strand.
GGCTGGATCTCTCCAGGGTTCGAGGCCGCGGTAGGCCCACATTTCATGCTTCGTCTGGTACTGCTTCCGGGATTCGGCACCATTGGCCGCCGCCGCGAAGGCAAAGGCATTCGCCTCGGCCGCCACTGCTACTGCCGCAGGTGCCTCGGTCGGTCGCGCGGTGCGCTCACTGGGCGTCAGCACAGCGAGGGACTCGGGGCGCGCGACCTCGATACCGGACAGACGGCCGAAGCCGGACAGACCGGTGCCAGGAAGCGAAGAGCCGAGCGTGCAGGCGGCGACGACCGAGAGATCGGTCATTTTGTTGGTCTCGATGAAGCTGATCACTGGGCTCGCCTCCTCTCGGCGTCTCGGTGGAACGGGAGATCCCGTTCCAGGGTGTTCAAGTACAGCACGGATCCATCGGATCCCGGAAGGTTCCGTTGTTTCCGTCGCTCCCGCAGGCTATGGGGATGCGCTCCGCGTGCGCAAACTATTTTTCCGACGAGTTTTCCAAGGTGCCCTCGGACGGGTCTCCCAAGGCTCCCATGAGCTCCTCGCCGGCGCAGATAGCCAGCACATCGCTGCCGTAGCGGTCGAACTTGCGCCGCCCCACTCCTGAGATGACCGCAAGCTCCGATTCGGTTCCCGGAACGGCCTCCGCGATCGCCATCAGTGTCTTGTCGGTGAAGACGCAGTAGGCCGGCTGCCGTGTACGGGCGGCCTGCTCGGCCCGCCACTCGCACAGCCGCTCGTACAGCGCCTCGTCGAGTTCCGAGGGGCAGTCCTCACAGCGCATCAGCTTCATCGCGCCGGCGTCCGTCAGCGTTCTGTTGCAGACCCGGCAGCGGGCAGGGCTGCGGTGCCCGGAGCGCCTGCGCACCGGGGCCGCACCGTCGCCGCGCTCGACGCTGCCGGGGACCGCGCCCGGCGTACGGCGTCCCGCCGGTGCCCCGGAGCCGGGGCGCAGGCCCCGCAGGAAGCGGCTGGCACTGCGGGAGGCCCGACCGCCGGGAGAGCGCGACAGCGACCAGGACAGGCCCAGATGCCGCCGGGCACGGGTCACGCCGACGTACAGCAGCCGGCGCTCCTCCTCGATCTGCTCATCGGTCCTGGCGTAGGTGATCGGCATCATGCCCTCGGTGAGGCCCACCAGGAAGACGGCGTCCCACTCCAGGCCCTTAGCGGCGTGCAGGGAGGCGAGCGTCACCCCCTGCACCGTCGGGGCGTGCTGGGCACTGGCCCGCTCGTCCAGCTCGGCGACCAGGTCGGCGAGGGAGGCCCCGGGCCGGGCCGCGGCGAAGTCCTCGGCGAGCCGCACGAGAGCCGCCAGGGACTCCCAGCGGTCCCGCACCGCCCCCGAGCCGGCCGGCGGCTCACCGGTCCAGCCCATGTCGCTGAGCACCGCCCGGACCTCGGACGGCAGGTCCACGGCGTCGTCCAGCAGCGTGTCGTTGGCCCCGAAGCGGGCGGCGCCGCGCAGCTTGACGCCGGCCTCGCGCACCTCGGGCCGCTCGAAGAACCGCTCCGCGCCCCGCAGCTGATACGGCACACCGGCATCGGCGAGCGCCTGCTCATAGACCTCGGACTGGGCGTTGACGCGGAAGAGCACCGCTATCTCGCCGGCGGGCACGCCGGACGCGATCAGGTCCCGGATGCGGCGGGCGGTGCCCTCCGCCTCGGCGGGCTCGTCGGCGTACTCCGTGTACACCGGCTCGGGCCCGGCCGCGCGCTGCGAGACCAGCTCCAGGCGGTGCTCGGCGGCGCGGCCCTTGGCCTGGGAGAGCAGACCGTTGGCGAGGTGCACCACCTGCGGGGTGGAGCGGTAGTCGCGGACGAGTCTGACGACCGTGGCGTGGGGATGGCGGGTGCGGAAGTCGAGGAGGTGGTCGGGGGTGGCGCCGGTGAAGCTGTAGATCGTCTGGCTGGCGTCGCCGACCACGCAGAGGCTGTCGCGGTCCCCCAGCCACAGCTCCAGCAGCCGCTGCTGGAGCGGGCTGACGTCCTGGTACTCGTCGACGACGAAGTGCTGGTACTGGGCGCGGACCTGTTCGGCGATGTCGTGCCGGTCCTGCAGCACGCCGACGGTGAGCAGCAGCACGTCCTCGAAGTCGATCGTGCCGCGGTCGCGCTTGAGCTGCTCGTACGTGCCGTAGATCTGCCCGATCTCGGCCGAGTCCCGGGGCGCCTCGCGGGCGGCCTTGGCGATCGCGGCCGGGTAGTCGGCCGGCACGGTCTGGGTGACCTTGGACCATTCGATCTCGGCGGTGACATCGCGCAGCTCGCTGCGGTCGAGCCGGATGCGGCAGCGGGCGGCGGCCTCGGACACCAGCTGGACCTTGCGCTCCAGCAGCCGCGGGATCTCGCCGCCGACGGCCTTCGGCCAGAAGAACTGGAGCTGGCGCAGGGCAGCGGAGTGGAACGTCCTGGCCTGGACCCCGCCGGCGCCGAGCTGACGCAGCCGGCCGCGCATCTCGCCTGCCGCGCGGGCCGTGAACGTGACCGCGAGCACACTCGCGGGCTGCAGGATCCCGGCCCGCACCCCGTACGCGATCCGGTGGGTGATCGCCCGCGTCTTGCCCGTGCCCGCACCGGCGAGCACACACACCGGACCGTGCAGCGCCGTCGCGACCTCGCGCTGCTCGGGGTCGAGCCCGTCGAGCACCCCGTCGGCCGTGTCGGGCACCCGCGGGAAGAGGGAGGAGTCCGTTGCTGCTGTCACCCCGCCATGCTGCCAGGTCCGCGGGGGCGCCCGGGAAGTCTGTCCACAGCCGCCGGGTCCCGGTCGTACGAGGCGCGGCCGCTGTGGACGGCCGGCGACGTGCGCCGGCGGAATGCCGGAGACTGTGGGTCAGGCGGGCGTTCCGGGAAGCCGGGAATTGCCCGGGCCCGACGTGCGTTGTGCTGCTTGGCCGCGCCGAGTGGGCGGTACGGATTCACTACTGACGAAGGAGCGCGGGGCGCATGGCGGGCACTGTGACGATGTACAGCACGACCTGGTGCGGTTACTGCCGTCGGCTGAAGAGCCAGATGGACCGTGAGGGAATCGCCTACACCGAGATCAACATCGAGCAGGACCCGGAGTCCGCGGCGTTCGTGGAGAAGGCCAACGGCGGCAACCAGACGGTGCCGACCGTGCTCTTCGCCGACGGTTCGACGCTGACCAACCCGTCCCTGGCACAGGTCAAGCAGAAGGTGGGCGCGGCCTGAGCGCGGGAGGCGGGCGCCGCTGAGGGGCGGCCTGCCGCACCCGGTGTGAGCGCCGCCACGGTGTGAGCGCCGTCGCGGAGTGAGCGCCACCCCGGTGTGAGCGCCGTCGCGGAGTGAGCATCGTCGCGGAGTGAGTTCGGTCATAGGGCCGCGCTCGGTCCCAGGACCGCCGGTCGGACGCGCTGCGGCCGCCAGCCGGACGGTGCGGCCGTCAGCCGGACGGTGCGGCCGTCAGCCGGACGGTGCGGCCGCCGGACGGACGCTGCGACCGCCGGCCGGACCCGCTGCGACCGCCAGCCGGACGCCGCGGCCGCCAGCCGGACCCGGTGCGGGGTCCGGGGTCCGGCCGGCGGTGTCGCTCACGGCTTGGGGAGTGGTTTGCCGTACCAGAGCTCGATCAGGCGGGCGGCGATGGAGATGCCGTACGGGGGCAGGACCTCGCCGGATTCGAAGGCGGCGCGCAGGTCCTCGCGGGAGAACCAGCGGGCCTCCTCGATCTCCTCGCCGTCGACCTGGATCTCGGAGGACGTGGCGCGGGCCATGAAGCCGAGCATCAGGCTGGAGGGGAAGGGCCAGGGCTGGCTGGCGACGTACTCGACGTCGCCGACGACGACGCCCGCCTCCTCGAAGACCTCGCGGGCCACGGACTGCTCGATGGACTCGCCCGGCTCGACGAAGCCCGCGAGGGTGGAGAAGCGTCCTTCGGGCCAGTGCACCTGGCGGCCCAGGAGCGCGCGGTCCTCCTCGTCGGTGACGAGCATGATCACGGCCGGGTCGGTGCGCGGGTAGTGCTCGGCGCCGCAGGCCGGGCAGCGGCGGATGTGGCCCGCGGCCGCGATCACGGTGCGCTCGCCGCAGCGTGAGCAGAAGCGGTGCAGGCGCTGCCAGTTCTCCAGCGCGACGGCGTGGACGAGCAGGCCGGCGTCGCGCGGGGACAGCAGCAGCCCGGCCTCGCGCAGGCCCGCCGGCCGCGCCGACTGGTCCATCCGGCCGGGCAGCGAGTCCTTCTGGAGGGCGAAGTAGCTGACGCCCTCGTCGTCGGTGCCGAGGTAGTAGCGGTGTGCCTCGGTCAGCGGCGCCTCGAAGGACGGCGTCATGATCAGTTCGGTACGGCCGTCGGGGGTGTCGTCGATCAGTGCCTGACCTCCGGACACCACGAAGACGCGGGTCGTCGGGTGGCTCCAGGCCGCCGCCAGCCACGCCTCGTCCAGACGGTGATGGGCGGAGCGGTCGATCCCGCTCGGCGCGCTGAAGGTGAGCGGCCGGTCGGCGCTTTGGTCGGTCCAGGTGGTCACTGCTGTTTCCAACTCCCCCTGTGGCGTGGGTGATTGCTGCGTACGGGCGCGGAGCGGTGCGGCGGTGCGCGCGGTCAAGCCGTGCGCCAGGTCTCCGCCAGGTCGCCCCACAGGTGGGCGGCGGTCTCGACGCCCTTCATCAGCAGGTCGAGCTCGACCTTTTCGTTCGGTGCGTGCCAGCCGTCGGAGGGGACGGAGATGCCGAGGAAGAGGACCGGGACGCCGAGGGCGTCCTGGAGGTCGGCGGCCGGTCCGGAGCCGCCCTCGCGGGTGAAGCGGATCTTCTGGCCGAAGGCCCGCCCCATGGCGCGGACGACGGACTGGAGCGCGGGGTGGTCGAGGGGGGTGAGGCAGGGCCGGGTGGCGCCCCAGAACGTGATCTCGTGGCGGATGCCGGCCGGGAGGCGGGCTGCGACCCAGTCGCGTACGGACCGCTGGACGGCGGCCGCGTCCTGGCCGGCGACGAGCCGGAAGGAGAGCTTCAGCTGGGCGGCGGACGGGACGATGGTCTTGCCGCCGGGACCCTGGTAGCCGCCGCCGATGCCGTTGACCTCGGCGGTCGGGCGGGCCCAGATGCGCTCCAGGGTCGTGCTGCCGGCCTCGCCGAGGGTGGCGTGGGAGTGCGCGGTGCGCAGCCACTCCGCCTCGTCGAAGGGCAGCTCGGCGAAGAGCTCGCGCTCGCGGTCGGTGAGCTCGATCACGCCGTCGTAGAACCCGGGGATCGCGACGCGGCGGTCGCCGTCGTGCAGCGCGGCGGCCAGCCGGGCGGCCTCGGTGGCCGGGTTGGGCACGGCGCCGCCGAACGAGCCGGAGTGGATGTCCTGGTCCGGCCCGTAGAGATCGATCTGACAGTCCGTCAGACCGCGCATGCCGGTGCAGACCGTAGGGGTGTCCCTGGACCACATGCCGGTGTCGGAGACGATCACGGCGTCGCAGGCGAGGCGTTCGGCGTGCTTGGCGATCAGGGCAGGGAAGTTCGGCGAGCCGGACTCCTCCTCACCCTCGACGAGCAGCTTGAGGTTGACGGCGGGGGCGGTGCGGCCGGTGGCCGCGAGGTGCGCGCGCACGCCCAGGGTGTGGAAGAACACCTGGCCCTTGTCGTCGGCGGCCCCGCGGGCGTAGAGCTTGCCGTCGATGATCTCCGGCGCGAACGGGTCGGTGTGCCAGCCGTCCTCGCGGGCGGCGGGCTGCACGTCGTGGTGGCCGTAGACGAGCACGGTCGGCGCGGCGGGGTCCTCGGAGGGCCATTCGGCGAACACCGCCGGCAGGCCGTCGGTCTCCCAGATCTCGGCGACCGGGAAGCCGGTGGCGGTGAGCTTCGCGGCGAGCCATTCGGCGCTGCGGCGCACCTCGCCGGCGCGCTCCGGGTCGGCGGACACGGAGGGGATGCGCAGCCAGTCGGCGAGGTCGTCGAGGAAGGCTTCGCGGTGGCCGGTGATGTACGCGCGGACGGCGCTGTCCGGGGTTGTGCTCATACGGCCGAGCCTATCGGCCTTCCGGGGGAGGGCGGTCGGCGGTCTCGCCGAGCAGGATGCGCTCCAGCCCGGCCCGCCCTGGCAGCCGGGCGGGTCTGACCAGCTCTCCGGTGCGGACGTAGAGGAAGGCGGCGCCGACGGCGGACGGCGGCAGGCCGTAGCGCTCGGCCCAGGCGAGGCGGTAGACGGCCAGCTGGAGGGGGTCGGCCGTCCGGTCGCGGCCGGTCTTCCAGTCGATGATCTCGAAGCGGTCGCCGTCGGGGCCGGACTCCTTGTAGACCGCGTCGATGCGGCCGCGGATCACCCGCCCGGCGAGCGTCAGATGGAAGGGGGCCTCGACCCGGAACGGCGTGCGGTGGGCGTACGGGGTGCGGGCGAAGGCCTCCTTGAGGGCTTCGAGGTCGTGCTCGTCGGCGATCTTGGACTCCTCGCCCTCTTCGGCGCCGGGGAGTTCGTCGGGGCCGAGCAGGGGCAGCGTCAGCTCCTCGAAGCGGGATTCGACCCAGGCGTGGAAGCGGGTGCCGCGGCGGGCGCCGGGCTGGGGCGGGCGCGGCATGGGGCGGGCCAGCTCGCGGGCGAAGCCGTCCGGGTCGGCGGCGAGGCGGAGCAGCTGGGTGGCGCTGAGCGCGGCGGGCAGCGGGACCTCGCGGACGCTCGCGCGGGAGCGGCGCAGCTCGGCGGTGAGCGCGTCGAGATCGCGGTCCCAGGAGGCGACGAGGCGGCGCTCCTCGGGGAGCAGCCCGTGCGAGGAGCTTCCGGCGGGGCCGGGCGCGGGGGCGGGCCCGGGGCCGCCCGGCCCGGCGACATCGGGCCCGGCGACATCGGGCCCGGCGGGATCGGACCCGGCGGAATCGGGCGCGATGGGACCGGACGCAGTGGGACCGGACCCGGCGGTATCGGGCACGGTGAGGTCGGGCTCCGTGGAGCGCTGGGCGATGATGCGGGGGCGGCGGTCCGGGGCCGGCTCGGCACCGGGGGCGGCGGTGGCGGCGTACGGCGCCGTCCCGTCGAACGGGTCGGCGTCAGGGGCCTCGTCGAACCGTTCGGCGTCGGGGATCTCGCCGTACGGGTCGGCGACGGGAGCCTCGGCGTACGGCCAGGGCTCGTCGAACGGGTCGGCCTCGGGGATGCCGAACGGGTCGGCCTCCGAGGGGGCGTACGGATCGCCGGTGCCCTCCCACTCGTCGTCCGGCGGTGGCGGCGGCCACTCCGGGTCGGGCGAGGACGGCGGCGCGGGGGCGGGCGCCTCCGGGCCCGTACGGCGTGCCAGATGGGCGCGGACCGTCTCGGCGGCGGCGCGGCGGCGGGCCGTGGCGGTGGGGTCGAGGGGCAGCGGCCAGGCCTGTTCCATGGCGGCCTCGGCGAGGGCCGGGTTCTCGGCGCCGTCCTCGGGGGGCTCGGCCCAGAACTCGATCTCGCCGTGTCCCGCTTCGCAGTGCGTGCGCAACGCCTCCAGGAAGGCGGACGGGCCGCGGGGGCGCTTCTGCTGGGGGCCCCACCAGTGGCCGGAGCCGAGCAGCAGCGAACGGGGGCGGGTGAAGGTGACATAGCCCAGGCGGAGCTCCTCGGTCTCCTGGTGGTGCTTCATCGCCTCCTTGAAGTCCTTCAGGCCGCGGGCGGCCCACTCCTCGACGTCGGGGAGGGTGGCCGCGTCGCCGCGCAGGGCGTGCGGCAGGACCTTGGCGCGGCTGGTCCAGGACTCGCGGGCCTGTTCGCTGGGGAACTGCTTGCCGACCAGGCCGGGGACGGCGACCACGTCCCACTCCAGCCCCTTCGACTTGTGGGCGGTGAGCACCTTGACGGTGTTCTCGCCTCCGGGGAGGGAGCCGTCCAGGCCCTTCTCGTATTGGACGGCCGTGCGCAGGAAGCCGAGGAAGGCGAGGAGGGTGGCCTCGCCGTCGAGGGATTCGCCGCCCTGTTTGGCGGCGAAGCCGGCGGCGATGTCGAGGAAGGTGCCGAGCGTTTCGCGGCGGCGGGCGGCGAGGGCATGGGGCGACGCGGAGAGCTCGACCTCCAGGCCGGTGGTGGCGAGGACCCGGTGGAGTACGTCCATGAGCGGATCGCCCAGGGAGCGCCGCAGATCGCGCAGCTCGGTGGCGAGGTAGGCGAAGCGCACCCGGGCCTCGGCGGAGAACGGAAGCCCGTCGTCGGGCCCTTCGGCCTCCAGGAAGGTGTCGAGGGCGTCGGCGAGCGACAGGGTCTCGGCCGGGTCGACGCCCTCGACGGCCTCGGCGAGGCGCTGGTCGGGGTCGTCGGAAGGACCGCCGTGCTGGACCAGCATGCGGGCGCGGCGGCCGAGCAGGGCCAGGTCGCGGGGGCCGATGCGCCAGCGCGGGCCGATCAGCAGACGGACCAGGGCGGCGTTGGCGGTGGGGTCCTGGAGGACTTCGCAGACGGCGACGAGGTCGGCGATCTCGGGCAGATGCAGCAGCCCGGAGAGGCCGACGACCTCCACGGGGATGTCCCGGGCGACCAGTTCGCCCTGGATCCGGGCGAAATCGCCGGCCGTGCGGCACAGTACGGCGATCTCGCCGGGCGGGGTGCCGGTGTGGACGAGATGGGCGAGGGAGTCGGCGAGCCAGCCGATCTCCTCGGCATGGGTGGGCAGCAGGGCGCAGCGCACGACGCCGTCGCGCTCGGCGCCGGGGGCGGGGCGCAGCGCCTCGACGCCCTCGTGCATCCCGCGCAGGGGCGCGGCGAGGCCGTTGGCGAGGGCGAGGAGGCGGCCGCCGCTGCGGCGGTTCTCGCTGAGGGCGTACCGGCGCGCGGGCGTGCCGTCCGCGAAGGGGAAGTGGGCGGGGAAGTCGTCCAGGTTGGCGACGGAGGCGCCGCGCCAGCCGTAGATGGCCTGGCAGGGGTCGCCGACGGCGGTCACGGCGTGGCCGGTGCCGGAGCCGAAGAGGCCGGACAGCAGCAGCCGCTGGGCGACGGAGGTGTCCTGGTACTCGTCGAGCAGGACGACCCGGAACTCGTCGCGCAGGATCCGGCCCACCTCGGGGCGGGTGGTGGCGAGGGTCGCCGAATGGGCGATCTGGTCACCGAAGTCGAGCAGATCGCGTCGGCGCTTCTCGCTCCGGTAGGCGCCGACGAGGTCGAGGAGCTCCAGGCGGCCGCGGGCGGTCTCGGGGACCTTGCGCAGGTCGGCGTTGGTGAGCTTCACCCCGTCGAGGGCGGCGAGCAGGCCGGTGTCGTACGCGCGGAGCTCGGCGGGGTCCACGAGGTGCTCGGCGAGCTCGGCGTCCAGGGCGAGGAGGTCCTCCACGAGGGAGGGCAGCGAGGTCGTGAGCGACGGATAGGGGCCGGGGGCGCTGCGCAGGGTGCGGGCGGCGAGCTGGAAGCGGGTGGCGTCGGCGAGCAGCCGGGCGCTGGGCTCCAGGCCGATGCGCAGGCCGTGGTCCTTGAGGAGCTGGCCGGCGAAGGCGTGGTACGTGGAGATCCGGGGCTCGCCGGGGGGCTGGTCGGCCGGGGTGCCGTCGCCGGCCGGCGGCAGCGCGTCCGGGTCGGTGACGCCGGCGGCCAGCAGCGCGGCCCGCACCCGCTCGGCGAGCTCGCCGGCCGCCTTGTTGGTGAACGTCAGCCCGAGGACCTGCTCGGGGGCGACCTGGCCGGTGCCCACCAGCCACACCACGCGCGCGGCCATGACCGTGGTCTTGCCGGAACCGGCGCCGGCCACGATGACCTGCGGGGCGGGCGGGGCGGTGATGCACGCCGTCTGCTCCGGGGTGAACGGGATCCCGAGGAGCTCCTTGAGCTGCTCGGGGTGGGTGATGCGGGCTGACACGACTAGAACGGTAGCCGGTCCGCTGCGCTTGGCCTGCCGCGCACGTTTTTGGCTGTCCCGCCGTGGGGGTTGTTCGCCGTTGCGCCTGCGGCGGGCGTTGCCGCTGCGCGGGGCTGTTCGGCTGCCGGTGACGGTCCTCCGGGGCCTGGTGTGTGGACTGCTTCGCTT